>NZ_CAMVEE010000032.1 GCF_947166415.1 uncultured Methanobrevibacter sp.
CTTGGATTGTTTGCAGAAAATATAATCACAACCCACCCGGATAACCAAATCATTTATCCGTTTTGGGGAACTTACCCTTACTTTGCAGGGTTATTGAAGTCAAGCACAATGTTTTTACAGCATGGAATAATAAAGGAAGACATTTCATCATGGCTGGCCAAATTTGACATGAACCTGTCCTTCTTCCTGACAAGTTCCCGATTGGAATATGATTCCATTTTCAAATACCCTTACCATTACGATAAAAGCGTTGTTCAAAAGCTTGGCCTTCCAAGATATGATGCTCTTGAAAATGCAGGAAATAAAAAACAGATCATTATAATGCCTTCCTGGAGAAGAGACCTGACTGGGAAGTCAAAAGAATACGTTAAGCAAAGTGAATACTTTAAAAGATTCAACTCCTTAATAAATAATGAAAGGCTAATCGAAAATGCACGCAAAAACGGCTATGAGATAATATTCAGACCTCATCCGAACGTTTATTATTACATAGAACTATTTGATGAAAATGAGTATGTCAAAATAGATTACGATAAAACCAAATATCAGACATTGTTCAATAACGGATCATTGCTTCTTACAGACTACTCATCAGTAGCATTTGATTTTGCATACCTCTATAAACCAGTGCTTTATTATCATTACGGCACAGATTATCATTTTGATGCAGAAAACAGCTTCTTTGACTATGAAGAGATGGGCTTTGGAGAAATATGTAAAAGCGAAGAAGAGCTGGTTGATTCAATAATCGAATATATGGAAAATGATTGTGAAATTAAAGACAAATATTCAAAAAGAATCAGTGCCTTTTACGAATTTAGAGATAAAAACAACTGTAAGAGAGTTTATGATAAAATAAAAAGCATAAAACCTAAAGATTGAGCTCCATATTGTGCATTCCCCTTACAAAGCTTCCTATTTTTACTTGTTTTTTATTGAATTCCTTAAATCCGATACGTTCATAAAGTGATTTTGCCCCAGTATTTCTGAAATCGGCATCGAGCGTTACTCTCTTATAATTTTTAGATTTTGCATAGTTTATAACATCCCATACCACTTTTCTGCCTATTCCTTGGCCTCTTAAAGAAGAGTCAATAGCTAATTCGGCAAGATACAGGTCATCCTCTTCAATATCACACAATACAAAGTGGTCCAATATGTCAACAATCAATAATCTAGGTGATTTTAAATAGAATTTATGGGATGTATTGGCAGTATATATAATCAATACTCCAATTATATTGTTGTCATCATCCAGTATGACCTTAAAAAAATCGTCTATATCCCTTTTAGGCAAATCATTGGCAATAGTTTTAACAGCACTTTGCCTATCTTTAAAAAGCATGTCAAATGTCCTATAGTCAACGTCATAAACTAGGCGGGCTACTTTGGATACGTCATGAATATCAGGATTAAAAGTTTCGTAAATCATTATTTAATCACTTCTGACAATAGTGAGTGCGAATACGCCTGCTCCAAATCCGTTATCAATGTTAACTACTGCAATTCCTGGAGCGCATGACTGAAGCATTGCATCAAGGGCAACCCTTCCCCCTTCTCCAACACCATAACCGACAGATGTGGGAACTCCAATGACAGGAACATCCACAAGACCTGCTACAACAGAAGGCAAAGCCCCCTCCATTCCTGCACAAACAATAAATGCCCGAACTCCTTCACGCACCATATGCGCGATTTGCGGGAATAGCCTATGAATACCAGCCACACCTATGTCATAGGAGGTAATGGCTTCGCATCCTCCCTCTTCAACAATGACACGAGCTTCCTCTGCAATATTAATGTCTGAAGTTCCTGCTGTTATGATTCCTATTTTAGCAATCGGATCTTTCTTTATGATTTCATGTCTGATAATCAGGATTTGAGCTCTCCTGTTATAATCATAGATATAGGAGTCCTTGCCCAAATCATCAATAATCTTTTCATACCTTTCATGAGACAATTTTGTAATGATTAAATCATCATCATTACTTTCAAGATATCTTTTAATTATTAAAATCAAATCTTCATAGTCTTTACTTGGTGAAAAAACAGCTTCCGGAAATCCTGTACGCTCATTTCTCTTAATGTCAAACTGCGCAATATCATCAAACTCCAGAATATTGTCTGCCTTCAAAAGAGTTTCAGCCTCTTCAACATTAAGTTCACCATTGACCAATTTTTCAAGAATATCTTTCATAGTATTAATTAGGATAAAATTTTATATAAAATTTAACTTAAATAATATATTTATGAAAGCTCAAAAGATTTTGACACAAGGAATAGTCCAGGGTGTTGGATTTAGGCCTTATGTATACAGGCTTGCATCAGATTTAAATCTAAACGGATATGTCAGAAACCTTGGAAACGTTGTTGAAATCATAATTGAAGGCGAAAATACTGATTTGTTTATTAAAAGATTGCCTGATGAGCTTCCACCTATTGCAAAAATAGATTCCATGATTGTGGATGAAATTGGTGTTGGCAACTATTCTGATTTTGAAATCGTTGAAAGCGGAGATTCTTATTCCGGAATTAGCGTAATTCCTCCGGACATAGCGATTTGTGACAAATGTCTTGAGGAGATAAGAAATCCTGCAGATAGACGTTATAAGTATCCGTTCAATGCATGCACTGACTGTGGACCAAGATTTACTGTTATAGAAAGCGTTCCTTACGACAGGATAAGAACTTCAATGGATGAATTCCCATTGTGTGACGATTGCCTTGTCGAATATAGAGATCCCCTTAACAGAAGGTACCATGGAGAAGCAATTTGTTGCGGAGATTGCGGACCTCAAATGGCTTTTTATGAAGGTTCAGACAAGATAGAATGTGAAAATCCTATCAGAATGGGTGCTGACGTGCTTAAAGAAGGAAAGATATTGGCCATTAAAGGAATTGGTGGAACACACCTTGTTGTTGATGCATATAATGATGATGCAGTAAAGGAATTGAGGAACCGTTTGAACAGGCCTAACCAAGCTTTTGCCGTTATGAGCAAGGACTTGAAATCAGTCCAAAACTATGCTCAGTTAACACACAAAGAAATCGATACAATAACCTCAAATAAAAGGCCTATCGTGATTTTAAAGAAAAATGAGAATTATCCGTTCCCAGATTCACTATCACCCGGACTTCACAATATCGGCGTGATGCTTCCTTATTCTCCGATGCATTACCTGCTTTTTGACGAAAGCGACATTGACACTTATGTCATGACCTCCGCCAATACTCCCGGAGAACCTATGATGATTAAAAATGATGACATCATCAATGGAGTCAATGATTATTCTCTTGTTCATAACCGTAAGATATTGAATAGATGCGATGATTCAGTCATCAGATTTAGAAACAATGAACTGTCATTCATCAGGCGTTCAAGAGGCTACACTCCAGAGCCGTATAAAATAAACTACGAGGTAAATGACTTGAATGTTCTGGCATTGGGCCCTGAACTTGACGTGACATTTTCAATAGCCAAAGACAATATCGTGTATCCTTCCCAACATATCGGAAATACAAACAAGCCGAAAACATTGGAATTTTTACGTGAAGCCATTGAAAATATGCAAAGAATTACAAAAATCAATGAATTTGACGTGATTGCCTGTGATATGCACCCACATTTCTTTACAACCCGCCTTGCTTATGAACTTGCAGAAAAATATTCCGCCGAAGTCATGCCTATTCAGCACCACCATGCCCACTCAATCGCCCTTGCAAACGACCATGCAATTGATGAAATGATAGTGATTGCAGCTGACGGCGTGGGTTATGGAAGCGACGGAACAAGCTGGGGAGGAGAAATTCTCCACACCAACATTAAAGATTTCGAAAGAATGGGACATCTCGAAAGCCAGCTTATGCCCGGTGGAGATATGGCGACAAGATATCCTACCAGAATGCTTGCAAGCATCCTGAAGGACGAAGATATGATCAAAGATTATGCTGACCACTTCAAATATGGGGAAATGGAAATCAAGAATATTTTCAGGCAGCTGGAATCAGGAATCAATGTAGGGAAAACAACAAGTACGGGAAGGGTTCTCGACTCCATGGCCGTTGCACTTGAAGTGTGTGATGAAAGGACCTACGAGGGAGAATGCTCCATGAAACTTGAATCCTGCGCATATTACTCAACCAATGACATCGAAATACCATACACAATTGAAAACAATCAATTGAATACGACTGAAATTCTAAGAGAAGTTGTGAAATTATATCAAAATGGTGCAAAAAAGGCAGACATTGCACGTGCAGGCCAAATTGCAGTGGCTAGCGGATTGTCAGAACTTGCTGTGCGTGCTGCTGATAAGAAAAAGCTTGAAGGAATCGGCGCTACAGGAGGAGTATTCTACAACGAAGCCATTACCGAAACCGTTAAGGACTTCATTGAAAATAATGGATATTCATTTATCCAGCATATCAATACCTGTGCAGGAGACGGATCCGTATCCCTAGGCCAGGCAATTGTTGCTAAAAAAAAGTAAAAAGAATTGTTTGAAAAAACATTTCAAACAACATATCTTATGGCCACAAAACGAAGTTATCTGTTTTTAAGAGTTCTTTCAAGAATGTATTCAGCTCTTTCCTTGAGATTTCCATATAATCTAATCTGATTTTTCAACTCATCAATAGCTTCGAGTTGACCATCATCTATTCTTCTTTCAATGTCTAAAAGTTTAGACCACTCATCCCCTGATGGGAGCTGCAATGTGTTGAGCATGTCATCTGAAAGATTAACATCAAAAGTGTTTCTGTTAATGGTAATATGAATATTGACCTCATTTTGCAAATCATAATATTTACGTGGACGGCCCCTCAATATTTTCTTGTAAGAAGAATTTAGAATACCGATCTCTTCCATAGCACGCAAATGTTCTATGATAGCCTTTTGACCAATATCTAGCTCATTTGATATTTCACTAACAAACATAGGTTCTTCTCTTAAAAGGTTAATAATATCCCTTCTAGTCTTACATCCCATCACATCAAGGATATCTTCTTTATCAATCCCGCCTAATGAGTCATTATAGTTTCCTCTAATTTCTATGTGGCCATTAGAAGAATTGACATTTCTATTGTTTTTTCGAATGTCGTTACTATTAGTCATAATTATCATTATATCAGAAACCATATTTAAACTATTGTATTTTTGTTACTCATTGTAAGAAAAAATCGAAACCTTTATATAACTTTTTGTTACTATAATATAGTAAGAGAAATGTAACTTTTTGTTACTTTAATATCTGGTTCAGAAAAACTTAAAGTAATAACTCTTGTTTGATGAACCATTTTCCTATATGTCCATAAATTCCCAAAACCAATATTAAAGTGCTTAAAGAATTAAATTCTCGGTTGAGAGTTATTACAAAAGTTTTTCAAAAAACGTGAAAAGGGTGCCTCTATGACTGATGAAAATAAAAACGAAACAGAAGTTGAAAGTCAAGAAAACTACGATGAACTTCTCGAAGAGTTAACCCTAAAAGATGAGGAGTTAACCAAACTTAAAGAAGATCTTGAAAAACAACAAGAAGAAACACAAGAATACATTTCACTATCACAAAGACTTCAAGCTGATTTCGAAAATTTCAAAAAAATTACTGACAAAAAGAACAAGGAAATTGTAAGATTTGCTAACGAGAATATTATAAAAGATTTCTTAGACTGTTATGAAGACTTTGGTAGGGCTTTAGAAATTGAAAATGATAAAGACTTAAGAGACGGAGTGGAACTTATCTATAATAAATTCAATGACATTCTTACAAAAGAAGGCGTTGAAGAGATTCCTGCAAAAGGGGAAAAATTCGATTTCACACGCCATGAAGCATTGATGACACAAGCTTCCGAAGATGTTGAAAATGGATATATTATAGAAGAACTGATGAAAGGATACATGTACAAAGATAAAGTACTCAAATATTCCAAAGTCATTGTTTGTAAAAAATAAAATTTTATATTTATTAAATAATTTATGAAAAAAAATAGGTGATAATTATGTCTGACGCTAAAAAAGAAAAAATTATTGGTATTGATTTAGGAACAAGTAACTCAGCAGCATCCGTGCTTGTAGGAGGAAAACCAACTACAATCCCTTCTGCAGAAGGTGCTAGCCAATACGGAAAATCATTCCCAAGTTATGTTGCATTTACTGAAGATGGTCAAATGTTAGTTGGAGAACCTGCAAGAAGACAAGCAGTTACCAACCCTGAAAACACCATCAGTGCAATTAAAAGAAGCATGGGTACCGACCACAAGGTTACCGTAAACGGTAAACAATATTCCCCACAAGAAATTTCCGCATTCATCTTGCAAAAAATCAAAAAAGATGCAGAAAGCTTCCTCGGAGAACCTATCCAAAAAGCAGTAATTACCGTACCTGCATACTTCGACGACAACCAAAGAACCGCAACCAAAGATGCTGGAACCATTGCAGGACTTGACGTTGTAAGACTTGTAAACGAACCAACAGCAGCAAGCCTCGCATACGGTCTTGACAAAGCTGATGAAGAAGACATGAACATCATGGTATACGACTTAGGTGGAGGTACATTAGACGTAACCATCATGGAATTCGGTGGAGGAGTATTTGAAGTAAGATCCACCAGCGGTGACACCCAACTCGGTGGTACCGATATGGATAACGTATTAATCAAATACTTAGCTGATGAATTCAAAGCAAAAGAAGGCATCGACTTAATGGATAACGACCAAGCAGTACAAAGATTAAGAGAAGCTGCTGAAAAGGCCAAAATCGAATTATCCACTACCACAACTACAGAAGTTAACTTGCCTTTCATTGCAATGGGAGCTGACGGAACCCCTAAAAACTTAATAATCACACTTACAAGAGCTAAATTAGAAGAATTAGTTGATTCAATTGTAGAAAAATCAGGTAAACCAATGCAACAAGCATTAGATGATGCAAAAATGAGCAAAAGCGAAATTGATAAAATCATCTTAGTTGGTGGACCTACCAGAATGCCAATCGTGCAAAAATTCGTGGAAAAATTCATAGGAAAACCAGTTGAACGTGGTATCGACCCAATGGAATGTGTATCCATGGGTGCAGCTATTCAAGGAGGAGTATTAGCTGGGGAAATTAAAGACATCGTTCTTTTAGACGTAACTCCATTATCCTTAGGTATCGAAACCCTAGGTGGAGTATCCACTACATTAATTGAAAGAAACACTACTATTCCTACCAAGAAAAGCCAAATTTTCTCTACTGCTGCAGACAACCAACCTTCAGTAGACATCAACGTTTTACAAGGTGAAAGGAAAATGGCTGCAGACAACACTTCACTTGGACGTTTCCAACTTATTGGAATCCCACCTGCACCAAGAGGCGTTCCACAAATTGAAGTAACCTTTGATATTGATGCAAACGGTATTATTAATGTAACTGCCAAAGATAAAGGAACCGGTAAGGAACAAGCAATTACAATTACATCTTCAACAAAATTATCTGATGAAGAAATCGAACAAAAAATCAAAGAAGCTGAAATGAACGCTGAAGCTGATGCAAAAAGACAAGAAGAAATCGAAATCAGAAACAATGCAGACTCATTAATTTACACTTCAGAAAAAACCTTAGACGAACTCAAAGATCAAGTGTCTGAAGATGAGAAAAGTAAAGTCGAAGGACTTGTAGCTGAATTAAGAGAATTAATAGCCGGCGATGACGTTGCTGCCATTAAAGAAAAGTCTGATGAATTATCAAATGTAATCCAAGAAATTGGTGCAAAAATTTATCAACAAGCACAAGCTGAAGCTCAAGCTCAACAACAAGCTGGAGCTAATCCAAATGCTGGTGCTCAAGACAACGATGATGACACAATTGATGCAGACTATGAAGTAAAAGACGATTAGATTAAATAATAAAGTTTTATTAAGTTGTTAGGAAATATAATAAAATCAGAAATCAGAATCAATCCAATAAACTAACAATAAGATAAAACTATTATTTATTCTAACTATTTTTTTCAGAAATTATATTAAGGTGAACGAATGGCAGACAAGCGAGATTATTATGAAGTTCTTGGAGTAGATAAAACTGCCGATGAGAAGACAATCAAAAAAGCTTATCGTAAATTAGCCAGAAAATACCATCCGGATGTTTGTGATGAGGAAGGTGCTGAAGAAAAATTTAAAGAGGTAAGTGAAGCTTATGCTGTCTTGTCCGACGACGAGAAACGTCAAAGATATGATCAATTTGGTCATGCCGGAATGGACGGATTTACTGCAGAGGATTTCTATCAAAACATCAACTTTGAAGACATATTCCAAGGTTTCGATATAGGAAACATTTTCGACATATTCGGTTTTGGTGGAGGAAGTCGTACAAGAGGTAGAGCAGGACCTCAAAGAGGCTCAGACATTTATACAGAAGTTCCTATTACTCTTGAAGAGGCATTCACTGGATGCGACAAAGAAATCAAAATTACAAGAAGCGAAATTTGTCCAACATGTAACGGATCCAAATCCAAACCTGGCGTTGAACCGGAAACCTGTAAGGTTTGTGGTGGAACCGGACAAATCAAGGAAGTCAGCAACACATTTTTAGGTCAGATGATGAACGTAAGACCTTGCAGAGAATGTGGAGGAACCGGTAAGATTATCACCGAACCGTGCGAAGATTGTCATGGAAAAGGCAGCAAAAGAAAAACCAAAACAATCAAGATTGAAATTCCGGAAGGAGTCGATGAAGGCAATCATCTAAGAGTTTCCGGTGAAGGAAACTGCGGTGAAGCACCCGGCCTTGAAGGGGATTTGATTGTTACTGTCCACATTAAAAGAGACAAAAAATTCACACGTGAAGGCGACCACCTGTACTTCGAACAGCAAATCAGTTTCCCGCAAGCGGCATTAGGTGATTTAATCAGCATTCCAACAATTGAAGGTAAGGAAGTTGAGTTTAAAATTACTCCTGGAACCCAAAGCGGAACCGTTTACAAATTAAGAGGTCAAGGAATGACATCATACAGGCACCCTAACAGGGGAAACATGTATGTTACCGTAAATGTTGTCGTTCCTAAAAAATTGAATGCAAAACAAAAAGACCTGCTTAAAGAATTTGCTGAAGTAAGCGGTGATGAGATCAAACATGTTGAAAAAGGAATCTTTGATCGAGTCAAGGATGCAATGAAATGAATTAGCCATTTTGCTAATTTGTTTCCTCTTATTTTTATTGATTTTAGCTTAAATTAAACACATAGTTGTAACTTATTTTTCGAAATATTGATAGGATATTCCATTTATCTAATAACTTATTTGCAATAAATACCTATCCCAACTATGACATGTAGATAATTCAACCAATAATTGTCAAATTAATTTTAACTAGATTTTGATTGAAATTTTGAATGAAAATACTTGAAATAATGGCTCATAAAAACAAGGTTTAGTCACATAACGTTAAAATAAAAAGAGGGTTAATGTATTATCCTAAGGATATAATTGAAAAATAGTAAATTTAAATTTAGTTATCTACATGAAAAAATAAAAAAAGTATAGAGATTATAAAAATCCCTATTTTTTAACTACAATTTTCATTGATTTTGAAGCTGCTTTATAGTAATTGTTTCCAGCAAACTTAATTAATGTAGCAAATGAACCAACTTTGGTTAATTTGGTAATTTTAATTGCAGCAACACCAGTTGAAACTGTTTTTGCAGAGTAAGTTACACCATTAACTCTGAGAGTAACTTTAACGCCGCCGACACCTTTGTTTTTACTGTCTCTTAAGGTTACTTTAAGAACTTTGGTTTTTACATTAACTTTGAATGCTGTAGCTGGAACAACAAATTTAGTTGCTTCCTTAAGCATTTTAATGGTTGCAGTTTTGGTTACTGCAGTATAGTTCTCATCTCCAGCAAACTTAATAGTTAATTTTTTGGTTCCGACTTTAGTGGATGCAAGTTTAAACTTGATTAAACCATTAGCATCGGTTGTTCTGGTGTAATTTTTACCATTGAATGTAATGGTAACTTTTTTATTTGCTAAAACATTGCCGTCATTGTCTTTCAAAGTAATTTGGTAGTAATATCCTTTTTTGATTGCAGTCAATAAAACGGAAACTGTTTTAGTGGAAACAATATTGGTTGCTTTGGTATTAACAACAACAGAGTTTTGAGTGAATCTAGGGCCGTATACATCATCACCAGCATAGGATGAAATTATGGTGTAGTTTCCTCCAGCCAAATCAAGATCAAATTTAGCGACACCTTTTTCATCAGTGACACCAGTCATGTTAATATCTCCGATTGAAACGGAAATGGTCTTGTTAGCAATTGGATTGCCGTTTTCATCAACAAGTGTTGCAATGAATTGTTGGCCGTCACCATATACCTTATTTACGTCAACACCAATTAAAATAGCTTTTAAATCAGGACCGTTGCCTGAAACATCAACAGCATTTCCTCCGGTTATAGCTCTATCACCTACACCGTTTTTACCAGATAAATAATTATCTGTTACAGTAGCATTTGAATTATCATCTAAAACGATTGCATAATCACCATCAGCTTTAATTGTGTTACCTTCAGCGGTTAAATTAGCTTTATATGTTGAAACACCAATATTGGTAGAATCAACCACATTGTCTTTAACTAATGCATTACCTTTCACACTAATGCCGATGGAGTTTTTAGGTAATAATGAATCACCAGTACTTGCGTCACCTACTTCAGAACCATCACACGCAATAGTGTTGTTTTCAATGGTAGTGTTATCTACAATACTTGCGACAATACCATAGGTGTAATTACCAGTTGCAATTATTTCATTGTTTGAAACAACAGGATTAGCTTCAAGCAATTCCATTCCACAAGCAGCATAAGCATCGACAGATACTGTGTTGTGGTCATATGTCATGTCTTTAACTGCACCATCATAATTTGCTGAATAGATACCGTAAGCGGTTCCCGGAGAGATAACAAACACATCATTATCATTTACATCACCGTTGGAAGTACCTTCAATATCAATACCGCATGCATAATAATCATCAGCCACTATACTTAAGGTGTTTTCGGATACATCCAAATTCTTAGCTGCAGCACGGATACCATATATGTAACCGTGACCTTTAGCATTGATTGTGTTGTTGACTATAGTCACATTAGCACATGCAATTGGATCCTCAGCATCGAAATTATAAGGATTGCCCCTTACAGCGACAACATAAATGGTATCATACATTCCAGAAGCATTATTATAATCAAGAGCAACATTGTTATTTTCAAATTCCACATCTTCACAATAGTAGAACACGATACCTTCGGACATTATAGTTGATTCCCAAGTATCAGGATCATAATAAACAGGCACGGAAGGAATCTTGATGTCAAATGTATTACCATCAACAGTAATGTTTGATGCAATTTTTTCTTTGTTTTCATCGCCGGATATGCGGATAGCGTTATTTACAACAGTACCATTGGTGTTTCCGACATAAATAATATTGTTTTTGAGTATTTCTAAATTGTTTACCCCTGATGCGTAAATGCCATAACTTTCAACATTTCCAGCAGTATTTACAGTAATGTTATTGTTGTTTAAAGTCATTCCTTCACTGTCAATAAGTTTAACACCATAATCGCTTGACTCGATTACATTGTCCTCGATTAAAGTTGAACCTTTAACGCTTAATCCCATTGAGTTTTTAGGTAATAATGAATCACCAGTAGCCGCACTTCCGACATTGGAACCTACAGATTTAATTGTATTTCCAGAAATGGTTCCATTGTCACGGATACTTGCAACAATACCATAGGTGTAATTACCTTCAGCAGTTATTTCATTATTAGAAACTACTGGATTGATTTCAAGCAATTCCATGCCACAAGCAGCATAAGCTTGAACGAAAACTGTATTGTTATCATAGGTCATGTTCTCAACAGCACCATTGTAATATGATGCATAGATACCGTAAGCGGTTCCCGGAGAAATTACAAGCACATCATTATCACTTACAACACCATTGGAAGGGCCTTCAACATCAATACCATTAGCATAGTAGTCATCGGAAACAATAATTAAATCATTTTTGGTTATTTCCAAATTCTTAGCAGCTGCAAAAATACCATAAATGTAACCGTGACCTCCAGCAGTAATTTTGTTGTTGACTATAGTCACATTAGCACATGCAATTGGATCCTCAGCATCGAAATTATAAGGATTGCCCCTTACAGCGACAACATAAATGGTATCATACATTCCAGAAGCATTATTATAATCAAGAGCAACATTGTTATTTTCAAATTCCACATCTTCACAATAGTAGAACACGATACCTTCGGACATTATAGTTGATTCCCAAGTATCAGGATCATAATAAACAGGCACGGAAGGAATCTTGATGTCAAATGTATTACCATCAACAGTAATGTTTGATGCAATTTTTTCTTTGTTTTCATCGCCGGATATGCGGATAGCGTTATTTACAACAGTACCATTGGTGTTTCCGACATAAATAATATTGTTTTTGAGTATTTCTAAATTGTTTACCCCTGATGCGTAAATGCCATAACTTTCAACATTTCCAGCAGTATTTACAGTAATGTTATTGTTGTTTAAAGTCATTCCTTCACTGTCAATAAGTTTAACACCATAATCGCTTGACTCGATTACATTGTCCTCGATTAAAGTTGAACCTTTAACGCTTAATCCCATTGAGTTTTTAGGTAATAATGAATCACCAGTAGCCGCACTTCCGACATTGGAACCTACAGATTTAATTGTATTTCCAGAAATAGTTCCTTCATCCCTAATGCTTGCAACAATACCACAAGTGTAGTTACCTGTTGCAGTAATGTTATTATAAAGTATAACTGGGTTGCATTCTACAATTTCCATACCGCAAGCAGTATAAGCATTAGCTGTTATGGTGTTGTTAGTATAGGTTATGTCCTCAATAGCACCCATGTACTGATAGGAATAAATTCCGTAAGCTGTCTCAGGAGCTAAAACATTAATTTGGTTATTGTATATTTCACCATCACAAGAAGGACCGTCAACAGTGATTGCGTCTGCATAATTATTGAGAGAATTAGCATCTATAGTGTTATTATAGATTTCAAAACCGTCTGCAGATATGCAAAGGGCATACATAAAGTTGATTCCACTAGCACTGATTTCATTATTGGCCACTACAACATTATAACACATAATTGGCTCATCAGCATCGAAATTGTAAGGATTTCCTCTGAAACCTACTCCGTAAATGGTATCATAAAATCCAGATCTATTTTCAGTATGCCATACAAACACGTTGTTGTCAATGAAATCCACACCATCACAGTAATAGAAAGCAATACCTTCAGATTGGATAGTTGATTCATAGGTATACGGATCATAGTATACATCTACGGAAGGCAATCTAATGTTAAATTTGTTTCCTTGAACCAGTATATCAGTTGCAGGAAGTTCGTCATCTTCATTACCACTTATACGAATCGCATTATTTCTGACAGTGCCGTCTGTAGTTCCAACATAAATGATTGTGTTGTTGATAAGACTTAAAGCACTTACCCCATTTGCTAAAACTGCATAACCATCATGGCCTTCAATTGCATTGAAATTGAGTATATTGTTGGACAAAGTTACGTTATTTGTTCCTTCAATATCAAATAACCATACGTCGGATTGAGTTAAGGTAAAACCGTCAACTACTACATTGTCAGATCCAATTAGAAAACTGACGCCAGTAAAGACAGCATCATTACCAGTAAATTTAATAGGTTTGTCAATAGTTATGTAATTGACATCAATTCCACTAAAATCGCCATTAAAAATCAATTCATCACAAGTAACGTTTCCCAATAGAGAACCAGAGTCATCAAAGTAATCATGGAAGTTTTCCTTTGTTACTACATCTGCAGTTTCCACTTGAGTAGAGTTGCTGATAATTTCTTCATTAGCGCCGCCATTTACTGCGAGAGTTTCAGCAGCATCTTCCGCTATGACATCACCATCCACTTCAGTTACTTCGAGAGAATTAATACTTTCTTCGACTGCTATTTCATCAGTTTCGCCTAACGTAGCATTATTATCGTCTGCAGCAAAAGCCGCACCCACTGACAATAATACGACAGAAATTAAAACTAATGAAATAAACAAATTCTTAGCTTTAATAATTCCACCTCATTTAATATATATTAAATAAAATAATAGTTCAATAAAATTGAAAAAAATCAAATGATTGACTATAATAAAAAATTAGTAATTAAATATATTTAAAAGTTATTAAATTATACTTTAAAAAAAAATAAAATAAAGGTTAGAACCTTTATTTTTTGACTGAAATTGTGTTTTTAATAGTGCATCCACTATAAATGGAATAAATAAAGTAGTTGCCTGGTTTTAAATCTTTAATAAGAGCAGTGGCAAAACCTTTAGCATTTGTTTTTGCAGAGTATTTTTTGCCCTTGATTTTGAAGGTAACCACTTTGTTTTTAAATGGTTTTCCGTTTTTATCAAGCAATTTGGCTGAAAACTTAATTGTTTTAGCTTGTTTGACTGCGATGTTTCTGGCAGATAAAACCTGCTTGAAAACAATCTTATTTGAAACTTTGTGTTTATGATATTCCGCAGTTATAGTGTAAGTTCCAACTTTCAATTTTAAGTTTTTAGTTGCATAACCGTTTTTATCTGTTTTGACAGAGTATGTTTTGCCTGCAACTTTAATGGTTACAACTTCACCCGCACCTACAAATTTACCATCAGATCCAACAAGTCTTATCTTATATGATACTATATTGCCATAGAATACTGAATAATTCTTATTGTATTTGATTGATGGTCTTACAGTAACTTTTGAACTGTCACTGACGGAACGATAATCATTATCACCTGCAAAGGATGCATAAACTGTGTATGAACCCGGAGCTAAGATAGGTATGTTAATCTTACCGTTGGAATCTGTAGTTCTGTTGTAGGTTTTACCATTGACCATTAATGAAACTTTTTTATTGGCTAATACAGAACCGTTCAAATCTTTTAAAGTAACTACTGCACCGCCAGGATATACATTTAACTTAAATACGAATTCTGTGGAAATAGGTTCTTTTGCAGTCAAGTTTGAATATGCATCTGCCTGTTCGAAATTGTCAGGATTGGCTGCTTTTACATATACTTTAGCGTCGTCACTATATATTTGCGGTATTTCAGCGTTTAAAATAGCCAAACCATTATTATCACTCACAGCACGACCTATGTATATAGTGTAACCGTCATCTATGACATTAAATTCGACATTGATACCTTCAACGGATTGGCCCAATATATTTTTAACTGTGGCAACGAAATTAGCTTTCCTTCCAATTGTGCCGTTGACATCCTCTAAAGATATGATTAAAATTCCATTTTGAACCAATAAGCTTGATTCAAATAAAGTGGTTTTGAAATTTTCCTTGTGAAGGATAGCGGAAATCAGATATTGTGAAGGGGCAAAATCAATGAACGCATAATCCAAAGCAGCACGGCCACCAACTATTTCAGCTGAATCGATGAAAGTATCTGCAACATAAAAGTCCACAACAGCACCATTTAAATCATCACTATCTGCTATAAATTCGAAAGTACCGTTCTCTAAATAATTCACAGTGATTGATGATAATGTTCCATCAACTAAATACTTGTAGTTGTCTTTGATGGTATTGTTTTCACTGCAGTTTATTGCATCATTTCCAATGCCTAACTCTGAATCCAGATAATTGTCAGAAATGTTGTTTCCGCAAGCGATGTCATCAACGACGATAGCATATCCTTTCAATGTAGTGATTTCATTGTCAAATATAGTATTATTTAAGGAAGCTGCTCTCAAGTAGATTCCAGCACATCCTGCAGGAATGGAATCGAAGTTTTTAAAGGTAATGTTCTCGCCTGTTGCATATAGGTCGATTGTATTTGAATAAACATTATTATTGCTGGATTTTGAAAATACGAAACCGTATCCCTGTTTAGCATTAATTTCAAATTCATTATTGTCGATTGTATTGTCATTTGAATCAATAGCCTCAATTCCATAAACGATGTCTGAATTTAATGTGAATGTGTTTCCAGTGATAATGGATTTTTGAGACATTTCAAGGTTGACACCATAAGATACGTTTGTTGATTCGGCTTCAACAACATTATCCTGAATGAGAGTGTTTCTTGATTCATCACCAATTACAATTCCTTCAACAAAATAATGTCCTTTAACGACAATTGTGTTACCAATGTATTGGTTGTTGGTTGCTCCTTGACCTTCAGGAGCGTCATGACCAGTATAGTAACCTAATACGCCCATACCATAAATGTAGTTGTCATAACCTTCAACATACACGTTATTGTCAGAAAATATGTTATTGTGACAATTATAATACAAGTCAATACCGACCATTGAATTTGTTGAATTGGTAGGATCTACAATCCTGTTCAATTTGGATGTGACATTTACTTTATTTCCTGAAACGATATTGTCTGATGCATAAGCCATTAAAATTCCATATGTTCTGAAAACTTCTCTTAAGACATGATTACCAGAAAGGGAATTTCCATCTACACAGTTTGTATCACCATCAGTACAGACAATGCTGCCGTCAGGACAGATAATACTACCATCTGGACATACGGTACTGCCATCAGGACAAACAGTACTACCATCAGGACATACGGTACTGCCGTCAGGACATACTGTATTTCCATCCACACAAGAGGAATTTCCATCAATGCAATGTTCATTTTCAAATATGTGAACTGTACCAGTTCCAAAAGTAGTTATTGTGTTGTTAATGAATCTGCAGTCTTCAATTGAGTATCCAAGCAAGGTATAGGTCAGATAATTACCTGAAGATGAAAGGGTATTGTTTATCACATCAACACTGCCTGAATCTACAACATAGATTGCATAAGCCGCATTAGGGTCTTGGACAAAAATGTCACAGTTTAAAATTGTAACACCAAATGCCCTATTTACAAGAATACCCCATGCATTTATTCTGTCTGCATCAATGTTTGTTATTTTTAAGTTTTCAATCCATACACCATCAGAAGATACTCTAAAAGTTGTATTTGTGAATACTGGATTGTTACCTGTTATTTTAATTGCTGAATTGATAAGTATGACTTTATTATCGAATTCTCCACTGAAATTTAGTATGTCCCCATCCTTAATATTTGCATTCAATGCTCCATTTGAGCTGAAGTATTCATCATAATTGGACGGAGTGATGTTGTAAGTTGTTCCATTGAAATTATATTTTGGTTTTGAAGGGTCATATTGGCCTTCAGGAGTTGCGACTATACCGGTTCCTTTTGGACCTCTATTGAATTGGATATTCCAGTATGCTGATGAATTAGCGTCACGGGCATCTATTGAATAGTAATTTCCTGTTGAAATCCAATTATACAATATAGTTATGTTACCCGGCATTCTTTTACTGCTGAGTTTTTGGATTAAAACGCCCACACCAGATTCACTTGTAATATTATTGCTTAAGACAAGTAAATTGAATGAAAATGAATTGAATAATACACCTGCACCGGATACTGTTGAAATGTTATTGTTTTTAATGGTTATGTTTGAACCACGTGGATGAATTCCAACACCCTTAAACAATACTTCAACTGTGTTGTTTTCAATGGTTGAGAAATCCAAAGCGGAAATGCCCGCACCGGATGCAATACATTTAGAATTTATAATAGTGTTGTTGATTATTTTTGAGTAATATGAACCTACAATAGCAATGTCTCCCCCCACTTCAACGCCGACATGATTATAGTCAGCACCTGTGAGATTGATAATCCTATTGTTGATTATTATATTCTCCAAATCAGAAGATATGATTGCATCTCCGGAACTGCTTGTTGGAGGAGTGACTGAAGTTGAAATACCTCTATAAGCACCTATAATTGTATTTGAATCAAGAGTATTCTTTTTACCCATGACCTGGATACCATAAGACCAGGAAGTAGGCAAAACATTGTATTTTATGGTGTTGTTATAGATTGTATTGTAAGTTGATTCACCGCCGTCCAATGGTCCTCCAGCATAGCTGGATAAATAAATAGCATTTGCATCATCACAGCTAATCAGGTTACTTGCAATATAATTGTAATGAGATCCTGTGATTAATACAGGGGATGTTGACCTTGTTCCATGGCCGTATGTAATTCCATAAGCATTGAAATTGTTATTGGTAATGTTATTGTAATTTGCATTGTTTCCTAAACAGATTGCATACGCTGAAGCGCCAGTGTTGTTAACGAAACATCCTGAAACGACACAGTCGGTTGCTCCATTTAAAAATATTCCATATTGATATTCTACATTGTTAAAGATGTTTAAATTGGAAACTGTACTTCCGGAAGCACCTTTGTAAAAGGTTACTGTAGAACCTCGGAGAACATTGGAAGATGTTCCAACAACATTAACAGGTTTTTTAAATACAAAATTACGATTGGTGAACTCGCCATCCAAATAAATAGTGTCACCATCATTTACAGAAGAAGAAATTAGCTCGCCTTTGCTGTTAAAGTAAGAACCATAATTACTTGCACTAACGTTATGGCTGGTGCTTGCAATGACTTCCCCATCACTTGCATCTGAAGATAGAATCTCATTTCCATCCGAAATATCATCTTCAGAAACTGCATCTATCTCAGATTCGACATTCTGCGAATCTAAAATAGGTATGTCAGATATAGCTTCATCACCAATTACATCATCAATATCCGAAGCGGCGCTAACAGCACCTATTGATACGATAATTAGTAATAAAACTAATAAAAAATTTATTTTCTTAAACATAATAAATCATCTTCACATTAAATTCAATTGATTTTTAAAGTTAATGTAAATAAAACTTTAAAAATTTTCTAATATATTATTATGTTTATAATTAAAGAATATTTAAAAATTTCTAAAATAAAAAAAAGTTGATGATTAAACTAGTAATCATCATAATCTTCATCTTGACTTCTAAGGTATCCAACTAAAAATATTGCAATCAATACAATTATTGCAATTATAACAAACATTGGCATACTAGATTCAGTTGCACTAGCAGATTTGGAGACTGACTTTTCAGAAATCTCATATGCTTTTGCACCTGAACTTCCAGCGCTTGAAGAACTGGATGAACTTTGAGCTTCAGAAGCGGATTTTGCATCGCCAGGTGAAGATGCATCTTGACCTGCAGAAGTTTTTCCACTGTCCATCTCTTCAGTTGATGTTCCATTAACCAATTCATGAGCATCCTTATTGTCATCGCCTGTTCCGTCTCCCATATCACCAATGGTGTCGGAATTAGGATTTTTATCATCAGTGCTTGATGAATCACTAGATTGCTCGTTTTCCATTTGATAAACTGGATCGGTATCAGTAGCTCTTGCAACCATTTCTGCGAATTTTTGTTTTTCAGCATT
>NZ_CAMVEE010000033.1 GCF_947166415.1 uncultured Methanobrevibacter sp.
TTTGTATTTTTTAAAAAAATGCAAAAAATAAAATTTTCAAAAAATCACCAATGCCAATGGTGCAATAAAACAAACCTAAAAAATAAGCCTAAAAAAAATAAAAAGTAGAAGAAAACTCATGCTTCTTCTTCATCTTCTTCTTCGTCTTTTTCTTCTTCGGATACGATGACCATCTTCTGATTTTCCTCATCAACTTCCATGACAATAGGATCCTCTTCGATAGCACCAGGGTCTTTTTCTACACATTCGTTAATCTTTGATTGGATTGCTCCGATATCTTCAGTATCGATTAGGTCAATGATTTCTAATTGTTGTTGGAATCTTTCGATACCGTCGAGAGGAACGTTTTCTACGAAAGGAATAGCTCCGGTTGCTCCGATAATTTTCTTTTTATCAGGGTCTGCACCGTTGTCGTATAATGCTTGGATACTTTGACCGGTAATGTGGCCTTGCACTTCAGCGCCCGCCAATATCAGGAAACGAATGTTAGGGTTTGAAATGATGTTTGCGACAACTTTTTCTATTCCCAAGTTTTCTGTTTTACATGGACCTGCAATAGCTGCACCGGACAGTTCGGCTTCAATGTGGGAAGCTAAAGTTGTGACAGCTACTGGACTTTCTGGATCTCCTACAATATAGTCTCCACTGATTACTGGCCAACC
Source organism: uncultured Methanobrevibacter sp. (assembly GCF_947166415.1). Lineage (GTDB taxonomy): Archaea > Methanobacteriota > Methanobacteria > Methanobacteriales > Methanobacteriaceae > Methanocatella. The sequence continues at coordinate 663 of NZ_CAMVEE010000033.1, forward strand.
ATCTGCAGGAGCTTTTTTATCAGCCATTGTTATTTCCTCCTTTATTAATATGAATATGAATTTATTTCAAGTAATATTTAATAATTTTGAAATAATCCTAAAAGTAAAGTTCTGATGGCTTTCCGATATATTCAAAATCGTCCTTGTTTTTCAAATATTTGACTCCAATCACCTTACCGTCAGCAAATCTTGTAACGACAGACATTCCGTCATTGATATCGATAACTACTACTTTTACATTTTCTCCGCTTTCAGCTTCAAATTTGATAATCTCATCATTTTGAATCAATTTGGCTTCTTCGAACTCTTGACCAATGTCAGTTGAAAACCAATGCTGAGGCAATTTAACTCTAATGCCCAAATCATCTAAAACATCTTTAACATGCATAATAATCCCTCTTAATATCATTTATAAAAAGAAAATATATTTAAGTATTTTGTCACTTTTCAAGGGGTAAAAATAGAATAAATCCAATAAATGTTGATATTCGCAACAATTAATCTTCCATAAAAAAATTCAGAGTTACGGCAGTGCAACCCTGAATCAAATTTTTTCACGACTTGTTAATCAGTCAATTATATATTATAATTTCATACAATATAAAGTATTACATTTGTGTAAAAAATATATTCCATTTAGTGATGAAATTCCCATAAAAGATTGAAAAAATGAATTAAAAAAATAGTAGGTTAAGAGTTAGTGAAAACTCTTGAATTATAATTTAAAACCTGTTCCTACAAATTGGGCAACATCACGGCCCAAATCGTCTGAAACATTTACAATAACGATAGAAGAAGTCCTTCCGCTTTTTCTGCATGTTGCCTCAGCAATCAATTTGTCTCCTTTTGGAGCGGACAAATAGTTAATACTGACCTGTTGGGCCACTGTCAATTGATGAATCTGATTTGAAAGGACTGCAAAAGCAAAGTCAGCCAATGTGAAAATTACACCACCCATCACACCGCCATAGGCGTTTTTATGATCATCTTTTAATTCCAAACTGCAGACTGCCTCATCTTCAGTTAGGCTGTCCAGTGTAATTCCTGTGTTTACTGCAAACATATCCTTGTAAAAAAACTCTCTTGCACTTTCAACTGTTTCGAAATTCGCCATAATATCTACCTAATTAATAGTTGTTCATTATGTTAAATAAATATATAGAATTTTAAACAATGAATAGAATTTCCTTGAAAAATGGTAAAAAAGAAAAAAGTAACAAGAAATCTATTCGATTCGTTGTGCGAGGATTATGTGATACTACACTATTTAAATCTATTTTTTAATACTGCTTAAGATAAAAGTATTATTTAAGAAAAGAAATATTTAACAATAAAATCACCAACTATTTTTCAGGATAGGGATATGAAATATTAGAATTAACCTGAAAAACCCAACCGTCAAGAGAAAATCGCAATCATGAATCAGTATAATCAAAGTGAGAAGAAAGAAATAGGGAATAAATCAACGGTTCTTTGAATATTTTCACACTTATGTTCCCGGCTAAAAAATAAAAAAAGTAAGTAACTGCTAGAAGCGAGTTACTTGAAATTGATTCTATTTCAGTATCTGTATGCCCTGCGCCACACTGTCCATCATGTAGGTTGCACGGATTTTGTAGGTTTTACCAGCAATGAGCTTTGAAACCATACTCTGAGTCACTTTGAATTGTGCAACGCCGTTTTTGTCTGTTTTGATGGTGTATTGCTTTTTCATGAATGTGACAATGACACTTTTGCCTTTAATCGGACCTGTTCCTTTCAGGGTTATTTTTATGGTTGTGGTTTTTGCGGATTTGCTGACTTTTGAAAGTTTAGGCAAATTCACAACGCTTTTAATAACCAGATTGCCCAATTTGGTTGTCTTGTTGTTGTGTTGGGCTATTACGGTGTATGTTCCCGGTTTGTAGGCCTTGGTGAACTCGGCAATTCCGCTGGCATCAGTTCTGACTTTCAGCCTGTACATGTCCATGAAATTGATGGTCAGAACACCGCTCTTGATTGGATTGCCATCAACGTCGATCACCTTAATTTTTGAAATCCCCTTTTTGGAATCCGAACCCATATCAGTGTTGTAGTAGTAATAGGTAAATGTGTTGAGCCGGGTTACCTTAGTGGATTTGACTACAGCGTTTAGGGTGGTTGAACTGTTCAAGTACTGGTCAGATTCATGATAGAAGATATCTGTCTTGTAGGTTTTTGAATATACCTTCTTGGATGTGAAGTTAGCAACACCATTTACCAATTCAGCAGGATATTCCCCTCCATTGAACTTGATTGTTAAATTGCCGTTGACTACAGGGTCAGAATTGATAATAATATTAACGGCAAAACCGTCATCTAAAACACTGACATTATAAGTGGCATTGAGATTTAAGGAAGCTTTACTGATGCTTATAGTAGCATTGGTGATTGTTACATTGCTTAATTCTGTGTATGACGCATTGACTTGATAGTCCCCATAATCATCAAATGTATGCACTGCCCACCAAATTCCACCAGTGTAATTTGCACTGATTTCAGTGCCGTTTGGCAAGATAAACCGTAATATACCTTGTATAATATCGTTTGGGATATTGGATTTTGCAGTGATGTTTACTATCTTGTTGTTGGTTGTGACTGGGGTCACATTTACATAATATGGAATGTTAGGTATTATTTTTATTGTTCTATTGATTGGTTGAAACTCTTCATATTCAGTGTTGAAAACAGCAATGTAAAATCCTACAGGCAAATCTGGAATCCATCCTTCACCGCTTAAACAGCTGTAATTGCCCACCCATTCATTATTAGAGTATACGCTTATTGAGATATTTCCATTATATACTGGCATACTGCTGTTAGTTTTTAAGTCAAATGTTAATTTCCTACCAGAATTAAAAACATCCGTGAAATTATCAACGTTCAAAGTAGGGGAAAGAATATGTACTTGATAATGAGAATCCGAATCTGTTTTAAAAATACAGGTATCAGCAGTAGCAGCCCACATATAATAACTTAAAATAGCTCCACCCCAATTAGCGGAGTTCTTAAGAAAATTACAATTTGACACATTACAAACATAACCCCCAATAAAATAAATCGCACCCCCATTAGAAGCAGTGTTATTAGTAAAATTACAATTTTCAACAGTACCCGCATGAATCCAGATAGCACCACCATCAATAGTTGCTTGGTTGTTATTGAAATTACAATTTGACACATTACCCTTACTACAGAAGTTAACTGCACCACCGTGACCATAAGTGGCAGTGTTATTAGTAAAATTACAATTTTCAACAGTACCCGAATAAATCCAGATAGCACCACCACTACTAGCGGTTGCATGGTTATCAGTAAAATTACAATTTTTAACAGTACCCGAACCTTCAAAATTGATAGCACCACCATAATTAGAAGCAGTGTTGTTAGTAAAATTACAATTTATCACCCTACCCGATTGGGCAAAATATACTGCTCCACCGTCACCATTATAGTTGGCATTTTTAATAGTCAGATTTTTAATTGTTACGTCGCTTGTCCGTATGTTGAATACTCTTGCTTGACCTTTGGCATCTATAGTATGTCCTTTTCCGTCGATTGTTATTGTTCTATCGATTGTGATTCCTTTTGTATCAAAATCATCATTATATTCATAGTTTCTGTCCAGTTCTAATGTGCTGTTTGGTGATGTTGCAGCGATATTATTTTGCAGGTCAGTGAATGTTCCTGTATTTGCCTGACTTATTATTTCTTTATCATTTGATTGCCCAATAGCTTGATTGTTATCGTTTAGGCTTATTTCTTCATTTTGGAATATTTCTATTGTTGTTGTTTGATCAGTGGCTATTGCCGTTTCATTGGCATCACTGGCGCTGACGTTTGCAATGCTTATGAAAAAAACAGCTAGCATTATAATGATCATGCTTTTTTTGAATTCCATAATCATCTTCTCCTTTGAATAATATTTTGATAAAAATGTTTTATTTTAAACGAACAATCGATAGTGCACTTGTTTTTGTCTAAAACATTCAAAATATGTTTAAAATTCTATCAATAAATATATTTATATATAACTGAAATGAAGATAAGAGAGCCGGTAAACTGATATTTATAAACTGGCCTATTTTTCATATGAAATTGATATAAAATGATTGTCAATAAAATTACAATATAACTAAATGAAAATAAAATAAATAAAAAAAGAAGAGTTAAAAACTCTTAAAAATAAATTTACACAATTCCTTGTGCGTTCATAGCGTCAACTACTTTTTTGAATCCTGCAATGTTTGCTCCTGCAACATAGTTTTTGTCCATGCCGTATTCTTCAGCAGCAGCTGCAGCATTTTCGAAAATAGTTTCCATAATGGTTTGGAGTCTGCTGTCAACTTCTTCGAAAGTCCATGATAATCTTTCTGAGTTTTGAGACATTTCTAAAGCGGAAGTAGCTACTCCACCAGCATTGGATGCTTTACCTGGTGCGAATAATACGCCATTTTCCTGGAGGTATTCAGTTGCTTCAATGGTTGTTGGCATGTTTGCTCCTTCAGCAACAGCAATTACGCCATTTTCAACCAAGATTTTAGCGTCTTCTAATTGCAATTCGTTTTGGGTAGCGCATGGTAAAGCGATGTCACATTTAATGGTCCATACGCCTTTTCCTTCATGGTATTCAGCGGATGGTCTTGCTTCAGCGTATGCAGTTAATCTTTCACGTCTTACTTCTTTTACTTCTTTTAGCAATTCAACATCGATTCCTTCAGGATCATAAATCCAACCGCTTGAATCGGAACAGGTTACAACTTTTCCACCTAATTGTTGAGCTTTTTGGATTGCGTAAGTTGCCACGTTACCTGCACCTGATACCACAATGGTTTTTCCTGCGATATCAATATCGTTTGCTTTTAACATTGCATTAGTGAAGTATAATAATCCATATCCGGTAGCTTCAGTTCTTGCTAAGGAACCACCGAAAGATAATCCTTTACCAGTTAATACTCCTTCGTATAATCCTCTGATTCTTTTGTATTGACCGAATAAGTAACCGATTTCGCGACCGCCTACTCCAATATCTCCAGCAGGCACATCAGTATCAGCACCAATGTATTTGCATAATTCAGTCATGAAACTTTGACAGAATGCCATGATTTCTCTGTCGGATTTTCCTTTAGGATCAAAGTCAGATCCACCTTTACCTCCGCCGATTGGAAGGCCGGTTAAGGAGTTTTTGAAAATTTGTTCGAAACCTAAGAATTTAATAATACCTACATTTACGGATGGGTGGAAACGTAAACCACCTTTGTAAGGTCCGATTGCACTGTTGAATTGTACACGGTAACCGGTGTTGACTTGAACTTGGCCGTTGTCGTCTACCCATGGGACACGGAATTTGAATTGTCTTTCCGGATTGGTCAATCTTTCAAGAAGTGCATTTTTTCTGTATTCTTCTTCGTTTTCTTCGATTACAACCCTTAAGGATTCCAATACTTCGCGTACAGCTTGATGGAATTCCGGTTCTGAAGGGTTTTGTTCAATAATGGTTTCAATTACTTCGTCTACGTATGACAAAAACATTCCTCCAAATTATATTTCAATAATATCATTAAATTTTCAAGATTTTAACTGGCTTGCAGCATATATTTAACAATATAATATATAATATGAAACTTCTAATATTTAAATATTTTTCAATATTTAAAAGAATAATCGAATATTATTCATTAAAATTAATATATCTCTTAAACAAACTACAATATTTATAAAAAAAATTATTAGAATAAATATAGCTTTTGATAGATTAATCTACAATCGACCATCAAAAGTATTAATTGATGTACAAAGTCGGAAAATATCTTCCAACAAAAAATGCCGAAACTTTGAAGAACAAATTGTACAAAAATCCGGACATTTTTGAATGAAATTTAAAACAAAAGCAATGCAAAACCCATAATTTTTAGACAAAATTATATGGATTTAGAAAAACAATATTATTATATATACCATAATTAACAAATTACTCTACAAAGTTCTATGAAATTTTTATTTTTATGGCCAAAGTGATAAAATGAAAGTGACAAAAATTTCCAAATCACAATACGAAGCTCTGAAAGAGACTTACCTGCACAAGAACAGATGCATGTATTCACTTTATAGGGAATTGAATGGAGAAATAGAAATAGATAAACAGATATTTTTTAGAATAATAAATAAAATACGTGCAGAAGAAGGATTGAAGCCGTTCTACTACTCAAAAAAACAAAATAAAAAAAGTAATATCAATAAGTATCCGACTTATCAATATTCAACATAATACCTTAGAATTGCACCGATTCCACCAAACGCCCGGAATAGCTGCATACCCTCTTCAGTTTCAGTGGAGATGAATTCAACATCAGTATTCATTTCTTCAGCTTTTTCTACAAATTCATCAGCCAAATCAATAGAATCTGTTTCTTTTAAAAGTTCATTGCAGTTTGGACATCTCTCTTCGATCTTATCGGCTTCAGCCTGAGTTTTGACTGTGAATTCTTCTTGTGTTCCGCAGCTAGGACATGTGAATGTCTTGCGCATGCTTGTCAAGTCTTCGGATAAAAGCAATATGTCGACTGCACCCATTATCAAGTTGTTCCTAACTTCGTCTTCACCGTAGGAGTAAAGACCCTTATCCTTTCTTAATTCCTGAATGAATCTTTGAACAAGCTTTTTTTCCTGCATTACATCAAGGTTTGCCAAATCATCAGCTGATTTTGCGATGACCTCACGGATACCCTCTTCACCGGTGTAGGAAGTATCCACTATGGACATGACCTTGTCCTTGAGTTCATATTGAAGGTAATCCCCTTCATAGAAATCCTTTTTAGTAAAACCAGGTCCACCAAGAATAATACCTTTAAGGTCATCCTTATGCGGAAGGAATGCTTCGTTCATGTGATCTCCAATACGTTTTAAGAATTGGTGAGCCAAATCTTCAATTACACGGTCAAACCTTCTTTGTGATTGACCCCCTGCCTTATGCTTTCCAGGAACACCACTAGTCAAATGGCCGAGAATTGTTTCCTTTTTACCTTTCAAAGTAGCATATGTAGCTTCATTTCTGTCAATTACCGCAACACCGTAAACGTCACGCTCTTCAATCATGTATTCCAAAGGCTCTAGGAAAAATTCGTTGTTACATTTGTACCAGTAAGTGGTGACCGGTTCAGGCGGTTCGATGATGTACTTTTCCATTTTTTCAGTTCCAGGACCGCCTTTAGGAATCATTCCCACAAACAATACCAAACCTGTTTCAGGAGGTTGTCTGTATAATTTAATGCTTTCTAAAATTACCGCGATTGCAGACTGTACATTTTTCCTTGTTTGTTTACTCTTAATGTTAGCACTCTGACCCATTTCATCTCTCATGTGCTTACCAACATCACTCAATTGTTTAGTTGGGGGAATGTAAACGGAAACAAGCTCAGTACCTCTGCCTCTTTTACTTGCCAATTCCTTTAATGTTTTTTTAAATTCATATAATTCTTTTGATGATACTTCAGCCATGTTATCCCTATAAAAATTAAATTAATATAATAGTAATAGATATCTTTTTTTAAATATAAATAATTAATGAAAAAATCAGTCTAATTTCGGATTTCCATATCTTTCAAATAATTTAATATCCTTTCCATCGATTGTGCCTATCTCAAGCAAATCCATTTGTGTGATTTCCATCACTTCACGAGCCAGATGAACATAGGTATCAGGATAGTCATTGTATCCGAATAGATGCCATATCACATCGCCTTCAAAGACGATTTCAAGATACCAGTCATATCCTTCCAAATCATCCGGATCATGATTTTTGGATTTTTGATGATACTCATCCTGAGTCCATAGGTAAACATGATACCTTTCAAGAAGGTCCAGGATTAGATTTTCATCATCGCTTGTGAGCTCCCTTTCGATGTAACCCTGAACGACCCTTTTTGGAAAATCAACAATCAGCCTTGGGTGAGGCAATTCATAAGGGTGGCACCGGTAATGTCCGAATTCGATTGTTTTAAGTGCCAATTTCTCACCATCCAAGTAAACGCCATCCTTTTTAATGCCATAATACAATGGAGTGGCCAGATGCTTTTGATGATTCAGATGCAGGACATCGAAACCGAAAAATTCCTTCAAAAACTCTCCAAATTCCATCCAATTGTCTGGAAAATTGTTCTTGAAGGAGTATTCCTCAAAACCGTCTGTCGAATATATGATTACAATGCATGAATAAATCAGTTCAAGCTTTTCAAAATAAGAAAAGTCCTCAGATTCGTAGTCTTGAAATAAATTCAAACTTTTAAAATTGAAAAGAAACTCTTCAGATTGTTTATTGTCGAATTTACGTATTTCACTGGTCATTTTGCGTCGCAAATCAACTAGGATATCAATCCATGAATCATCACAGATGCTGTTTTCCTGCAGGAACTTATCCCCACTGCCCCTTTCAGAAATTTTGTAATATGCCATACCATTAACAAAATCAATCGTGAAGCATTCATAGTGGCGATTAAGCCTTTTAAAATTAAATCTTTGAGTAATTTCAATCTTTTCAATCATAGCCAACAAATCGCAGTATTATAAATATACTTTTGACATTACAATATATTAAATTATCAGCTAATCAAAATCTTTATTAATTAATTAGAGTTAAATTAATAAAATAAGTGATATTATGATTAGAAGATGCCCTCAATGCGGTAGCACAAATGATGATATATACGGTTTTTGCATAAAATGTGGTTATGAATATCCTAAAATCGACAAAAATGCAATGTTATGCCCATTATGCGGATACCAGAATCCTGATGAAGCTGATTTCTGCGTCAAATGCGGAACACCATTATTATTTAAAAATCAGTTTGAAAAAAATCCGAACTCAACAAATCAGGTAATAATCAATACAGGAAACATCAAAAAAGTAACTAATTCTAATCATTCACAAACAAGCAAACTCATAATTTATTTAGGATACTTCTTTTCAATTCTTGGAAGCATAATCGGATTGATAATAGCTGTTTATCTCATTACCAGAAAGGACAGAAACGCTAAAAAACATGGCTACATCCAATTGGCGATTATCCTATTCTACATTGCCCTCATTGCAATACTGTATTCAACAGGAGCCATTCCTCCGGAAGTTATTGCAGAATACAAGCAATTACTGGCTGGAAACTCTACCCTTCTTTAAAGGCAGATACATTATTATTGCTCCTTCGCCGGAATCATAGTATCCCGGCACGACCCTATCTTTTTTAAAATGAAACTGCTCATAAAACTTAACGGCGCCGTCATTGCTCTCTCGGACTTCAAGATAAATTGTATCGATATTGAGCAGAGACAAAATTGCGATGGCTTTAACAAGCAGCTGGGTTCCTGCACCCAACCTGCGATAATTCTTATCAACAGCTATTGAGATGATGTGGCCCTGATTTTCGTATTTTATCCAAAACATTACATATCCTACTACGTAACCGTCTTCCTCAGCGACCAAAAATCCGATGCCCATTTCATACAGCTGCTGAAACATGTTTATTCCATATGACTGGTCGAATGACATGTTTTCAATTTCATAAACTCTCTTTAAGTCTTTTGGAACAAACTTTCTAACTAACATACTAAAAAATAATTTACACTAACATCTATTTAATATTAACTAAAGCATTTATTCTTCAATTAAAAAATCTTCATAGACTAACGTATTCAATTCCTCATCGGTGATTTCACTTTGAGGGGCCAACCTGTTTGCCTGTGCGGTTATCACCTCTTCAAAGAAGTTACGGACTGCACGTCCATTGGCAAAATTGCTGGATTTGTGCTCATACATCAGCTCGAAGTACTGCTTTATGTATTCATCACCGGCCTTATCCATCGTAAGGTTGGCTTCATCGCACATCAGCCAGAAAATTTCATATAATTCCCATGCATTGTAGTCTTCAAAATAAATGAATTTGTTGAATCTTGATTCAAGTCCAGGATTTGAATGAAGGAACCTGTCCATCAGCTCAGGATATCCCGCTACAATGACAATGAAGTCATCACGATTGTCTTCCATAGCCTTCAAGATTGTGTCGATGGCTTCCTTTCCATAATCGTTTTCGCTTGCCTGGGCAAGTGAGTAAGCTTCATCGATGAATAGGATTCCACCCATTGCGCTCTGGATAACCTCTTGTGTTTTGAGTGCAGTCTGGCCAACATATCCTCCGACAAGACCTGATCTGTCAGTTTCAACAAGATGTCCCTTTGAAAGCAAACCTATTTCGTGATAAATCTCTGACAGCAAACGGGCCACAGTGGTTTTCCCCGTTCCGGGATTTCCGGAAAATACCAGATGAAGACTCATTGGCGGCTGCTTGATGCCCCTGTCCTGCCTCAATTTCCTTATCTGAACTAAATTGATTAGTGAATTGACATCCTTTTTTACCTTTTCAAGACCTACCAGCTTATTGAGTTCCTCAAGATAGTCATCCAGCTTTTTTATATCCTCGCCAGAACTTTCGCTTTCAGTCTCCTTATCTTCGGATTTGATACCGTTTAAAAATCTGTTTGTGGTCTCGTTCATCAAATCGACCGGTGAATCTATGTTCAGCCGGTTTTTCAAATCGGCAATGAACTCGTTGTATCTGGTCAATACTGCATCATCAATGTCTGTTCCATCAACAAATACAAAAAGTCCTCCGCATATCCTGAAGCATTCAAATAAGTTGTCACGAAGAGACTCATATATTCCAAATTCGCTTGAAAACTCATCTATTTCACAGGCATATTCAACAGATGGCAGAAGCCCGTCGCCGAGTTCTATATTGCTTAAATTCAAGATATCCTCTTCACAGTAAGTGGTATCCAAAAGGGAATTGATAAATTCCAATTCGTTTTCAGTGATTTTATCATCACCCAATCCCAAATAGCTAAACCATTTGAACAGATCATCAAAAATGACGCTTTCAATGTTGATATCCTTAAGTGATGGGGAAAAATCCTTTAGAGTGCTGATTGTCCTTGTTACGAACAGCAAGCTGTTGAAATAGTTTTTTATATAATCAATCTGATACTTTTCAACTTCCCCGCCACACAGCGGACATGTGCCGCTTGTATTATCCACTACATTTTTGCAATTTTTACAGATAGTCCACTCAATCATACGAATACCAAAAATTTAATTCCAATAATCTTATTTATTAAACTATAATAAATATAAATTGTGTTTAAATTTGAAGCCAAAAGGATATATTTAATAATTTTAATTAAATAAAATTTAGTTTAAGGAGTTAGAAAAATGTGGCAAGATTTTGGAGAATATATCCTTAGCGAAGTTGGGGACAAAAAGGTCACAATTGCAGAAATTGCTGTTGGAAAGTTTGATAAGATCTCTAAAATGCTGGAATCAAAGGAAAATATCACACTGATTAAAACAGATATCAATCCCAATGATGAAAGCATCATTAAAGACGATATCACAAATCCCAACCTTGAATTGTACGAAAATGTGGACCTAATTTATTCCATCAGACCCCCAAGCGAGCTTCAGCCACATCTTGTGAATTTGGCTAAAGAAATTGATGCCGAACTGATTATAAAGCCCCTGACTGGGGAGGACCTGAATACTCCAAGAGTGAGAATGGAACTGAAAAACTACAACAAAGCAAGTTTCTACATATTAAAGTGATGTTATGAAAGACATATTGACCAAATATAAAACATCTATCGATGGATTGAGCTCACAGGAAGTCATAAAAAGACAGGAAATTTACGGCTTAAACGAGCTTGAAGAGAAAAAGCCAACTCCAGTTTACATGCTGTTTCTATCCCAATTCGTAGATATCCTGATTGCTCTTCTTTTAATTGCAGCGATTGCAGCTTATGCAATTGGGGACGTAATAGACGCCTGCGTAATCATACTTGCAGTATTGCTGAATACCATACTGGGCTTCATCCAGGAATACCGATCTCAAAAAGCGGTTGAAACTCTCAAAAGCATGATGGTTAAAAGGGCTATCGTTAAACGTGAAAATCATGTTGAAGAAATCGATTCGAAACTATTGACTGTTGGAGATATCGTGATTCTTGAAGAAGGAAACAAATCCCCTGCTGATTTGACATTGATTGAAGCTAAAAACCTGAGCTGTGATGAATCATACCTGACAGGAGAATCAGAGAGCGTTTTAAAAGAAGCTAATGATGATGTTTATATGGATTCCAGCGTGCTTTCAGGCCACGCCATAGGTGTCGTTAAAAAAATAGGAATGGATACTGAAATCGGTAAGATTGCCGACATTGTCCAGGAGGAAAGCGATGAAACACCACTTAAGGAAAAGGTTGGAAAACTTGGAAAAATATTATCTGCAATAGCTATCGTTGTATGTATTGCCATTTTCATTTTGGAATTGATGCAGGGAACTGAATTGGTTGAAACATTCATGACTGCAGTTTCACTTGCCGTTGCCGCAATTCCGGAAGGCCTTCCTGCAGTTTTGACACTGACCCTTGCATTAGGCATGCAGGAAATGGCAAGATCCAACGCCATCGTAAAAAAACTTCTTTCCGTAGAAACACTTGGGTCATGTACTGTAATATGCAGTGATAAAACAGGTACCCTGACTGAAAACAAAATGACTGTAGTCGATAGTTTTTACACAAACAAGGATAAAACTCTTCTTATTGGTAATTTATGCAATAATGCAGTAATCAATGATGGAGAAGTAATCGGAGACCAAACTGATGGAGCAATCCTGAAGTTCTGCAAAGATTCAAAAATTAATTATGAAAGGGTCGATGAAATCCCATTTGACAGTAATCGTAAAATGATGACTACTATACATAGACTAGACAATCAAAAAGATATTGTTTTAACCAAAGGTGCTCCAGAATTAATTATAGATAAATGCAAATACATAGATAATGATGGAACTATTGAAATAATTGATGATAAAACCAAGGAAATGCTATCCAAAAAAATTGGGGAAATGAGTGGGAAAGCATTGAGGGTAATCGGTTTTGCATACAAGGATTATGATGAAAATCCACCTGAAGAAGATTTGATTTTTACAGGATTGCTGGGTTTAATAGACCCTCCAAGAGACAGCGCCAAAAAGGCTGTTGAAGACTGCATCAAAGCAGGAATAAAAGTAGTGATGATTACTGGAGATCATGAAAAAACTGCCTGCGCCATTGCAAAGCACTTAGGAATTTTGACCGACGGAAGAATAATAACAGGCGCAGAATTAAACGACTTGAGTGACGACGAGTATCTGGCCATTGCCCCCGATATTCAGGTTTATGCCAGAGTAAAACCTGTGCAGAAGATGAGAATTGTCGAAGCATTGAAACAATTGGACAATATCGTTGCAATGACCGGTGATGGAATCAATGATGCTCCCGCACTTAAAAAAGCATCCATTGGAGTGGCAATGGGTAACGGTACCGATGTTGCAAAAGAATCCGCAGACATGATTCTACAAGACAACAATTTCTCAACAATAGTCAAGGCTATTGAAGAGGGAAGGAAAATCTATGATAACATCAAAAGATTTGTCAAATTCCAGGTATCCACAAATGTAGGGGCCATCTTAACAATAGTTGGAACATCCCTCCTTTCACTGCCAATACCGTTTAATCCTGTTCAGCTGTTATGGTTGAACATCGTTATGGACGGACCTCCCGCACAGACATTGGGAATGGAAGGGGCAGAAAAGAATCTTATGGAACGCCCTCCCGAAACAGGAGACATTTTAACAAAAAGCACATTGCTTAAGATATTCCTGTCAGGACTTGTCATGGCTCTTGGAACAATATGTGTTTATTCCTATAAACTGTCTACAGGAATCCCAACAAAAAAGGCAATGACCGTCGCATTCACATTATTCGTGATATACCAGTTATTTAACGCATACAATGGAAAATCCAACTCAGACACTTCAAGCAAATATTTGTATATGGGAATAATCCTATCATTCATACTCCAAGTGCTGATAATATACTTGCCGCAACTCCAGCTGATCTTTAGAACAACATCAATCGATTTGGCTGAATGGATACTGATTATGATTGTGGCATCAACAATAATCATTGCAGAGAAAATAATGAATAGGGTGATACAATGAACATATTTCTATTAGGCGGGACAAAAGATTCAATCAATATCATAGAACACATAAAAAAAGACTATGACGCATTCATATTGACTACAACCACAACAGAATACGGTGCAAAGCTTGCCCGTGAGGGAGGAAGTGACAAAACAATTGCAAAACCTCTTCCCAAAGATGAGATAATGGCAATATTGGGCGAAAATCATTTTGATTTGGTGATTGATGCAACCCATCCGTTTGCAAGCCACATCACCCAGACAATTATCGACGTTACAAATCAATTAAAAATACCATATATCCGCTTTGAGAGACCTACCACCAACCTTGAAAACATAGACACATCCAACATCCATTATGTTAAATCATTTGACAATGCAGGAAAGTTAATAACTGAAAAATTCAATCAAGGAAACGTGCTGCATTTTGCAGGAGCCAACACCATGGAGGATATCCTGAAATACGTTTCACCAGAGAGGTTCTATCCAAGAATCCTTAAAGTTGAAAGCTCCATAAAAAAATGTGAAAGACTGAATATCTCACCGGACCACATCATCTCCATGAACGGCGCTGCAAGCACACAGGAAAACATCACCCTTATTGAAAAATACGACGCCTGCGTTATGATAACCAAAGAAAGCGGAGAAATAGGTGGGGTGATTGATAAAATCCAGGCTGCAAATGAAAAGAATATTGCCGTAGTGATGATACAAAGGCCAGAAATAGATAACTTGAATAAAAACGATGTAATATCCGATTTAGATGAATTGGATATTAAACTAAAAAACTTTTTTTAAAAAAAATAGATATAAATAAACGCCGAGACTGGGATTTGAACCCAGGCGAGGGTTACCTCACAGGATTTCAAGTCCTGCGCCTTACCAGACTAGACTATCTCGGCATATGAAAAGGAATATTTAGAAAAGGAATCTAAATATTTATCCTTTAAGTTCAATTTCAATACTTACATTATCAGGAACGTTGACTTTCATTACTTGTCTCATTGCACGTTCATCAGCTCCAATACCGATTAAACGTTTGTGGATCCTGAGTTCCCATTTTTCCCAAGAAGCTTTACCTTCTCCATCTGGAGATTTTCTTGTTGGTACAACTAATCTTTTAGTTGGTAATGGAATAGGACCGGATAAGTCGACACCAGTTCTTTCAGCGATTTTTTTAAGTTGATCACATACGTATGCTAATTTTTCTGGGTCGGTTCCAGTAAGCTTAATTCTTGCTTGATTCATTTATTTTCCTCCAAAAACAAAAAGAAAGAAAGTATAAAAATACTTTCTAGTTATTGTTTACAAACTTATTTTGCTGCGGTAACTTTGAGACATAAACCAGCTGCAACAGTTTGACCCATATCTCTGATAGCAAATCTACCCATAGGTGGAATGTTTTTAGCTTCTTCCATAACCATTGGTTTGGTAGGTTTGATTTGTACAATAGCTGCGTCACCAGTTTTGATGAAGTCAGGTTTGTCAGCTTGAGGTTGACCGGTTGCAGGGTCTAATTTAGAAGTTAATTCTAAGAAAGTACATGCAGTTTGTGAGGTGTGACAGTGGAATACAGGGGTGTATCCAACGGTGATTACACCAGGGTGTTGTAATACAACAACTTGTGCAGTAAATTCTTTAGCTACAGTAGGAGCATCAGAAGTGTGTCCAGCTACGTCTCCTCTTCTGATATCGTTTTTACCTACACCTCTTACGTTGAATCCGATGTTGTCACCAGGTTCAGCTTCAGGGAATGTTTCGTGGTGCATTTCGATAGATTTTACTTCACCGGAAACTCCAGCAGGTTCAAAGATAACGTTTTCACCTTTTTTCATGATACCGGTTTCAACTCTTCCTACAGGTACGGTTCCTACACCAGTAATGGAGTAAACGTCTTGAATAGGAATTCTTAATGGTAAGTCGACAGGTTTTTCAGGTGGAGTTAATTTGTCTAACTCGGTCATGAGAGCGTCGCCTTTGTACCAGGTCATGTTGTCACTTTTTTCTTTGATGTTGTCTCCTTCAAATGCAGACATTGGGATGAAAGGAGTGGTTGCTGGGTCTCTACCAATAGATTTGAGTAAAGTACCTACTTCTTCTTTTACTTCGTTGAATTTGTCTTCGCTGTAATCAACCATATCCATTTTGTTAACAGCAATGATTAATTGTTTGATACCTAAAGTCATGGATAAGAACATGTGTTCTTTGGTTTGAGGCATTACACCGTCGTTAGCAGCTACTACTAAAACAGCTGCGTCAGCTTGGGATGCACCAGTGATCATGTTTTTAACGAAGTCTCTGTGTCCAGGACAGTCTACAACAGTGTAGTCGTATTTGTTGGTGGAGAATTTTTGGTGAGCTAAGTCGATAGTTACTCCTCTTTCTCTTTCTTCTCCTAATTTGTCCATAACAAATCTGAATTTGTCTTCACCTTCGTCTAATTGTTGTTCAGCGATTGCACCAGCTTTTAATAATAAGTGTCCAACTAAAGTGGATTTTCCGTGGTCAACGTGTCCAATAAATGCTAAGTTAATATGTTCTTTTTCTTTTGCCATTATAATAACCTCTTTTGTAATATTAACAAATATCTATAAGCTTAAATGATAGCTTAAATTTAATTTATATTTTAACATATAAATAGATATGTTTTTTTTATGAAATTTTAATAAAAAAATATAAAAAATTAAAAATAAATTTTAATTTTATAAATCACCTAAGTAGTGGCTTGCAGGGAATGGTTCTGCAGATAAGCCTTTTCTTTGTCTGATTTCCCTTACGATTTGATTTTGCATCTCACGTGGGAGTGGTTCAAATCCAGCAATTTCAGTAGACCATAAACATCTACCTTCAGCAGCAGATCTGATATCACCAGCGAAACCGAACATTTCAGCTACAGGTACTTTGGATTCAATTCTAGCCATGTCACCGGTTTCTTGACCCATGTTGACAATTTGACCTCTTCTGTTTTGAATCTCACGAGTACATGAACCCATATAATCGTTAGGAGTATCAATAACTACTTTTTGCATAGGTTCGAGTAAAGCAGGTTCTGCTAACATCATGGAACCTAAGATAGCATTTCTGATTGCAGGCAATACTTGTGCAGGTCCTCTGTGAACTGCGTCTTCGTGAAGTTTTGCATCGTGGAGTTTGAATTTTAATCCCATGGAAATTTCGTTTCCTAAAGGACCGTTTTCTAAAGCGGATTCAAATCCTTCAAGTAATAACTCTTTAACTTCATCCAAGTATTGGATACCACGAGTCATGTTGATGAATAAGCTTCTGTTGTGTACAGCCCAAACTCTTCTAGCTTCTTCTTTATCTAAACCGAATTCCATAAAGTCATTAGCTGATTCTTTACCTTTAACTCTACCTTCTTTAATATCTCCTTCTTGAATAGCGTTGTAAAGCTCTTGTTCAAGAGGTTCAACAGTGATATAGAATCTGTTGTGTTTGTTTGGAGATTTACCTTCAACTTGTGGTGAAAGTTTTCTTACAGTTTCTCTGTATACTACAATAGGTTCGGAAGTGACAATGTCAACACCTTTCTCTTTAATTCTGTATCCGATAACTTCTAAGTGAAGTTCTCCCATACCTGATACTAAATGTTCACCGGTTTCTTCGTTAATTTCGATTTTAACGGTTGGATCTTCTTTACCGGTTTGTCTTAACACTTCAATCAATTTAGGTAAGTCTTTAGTATTTTTAGCTTCTACAGCTACAGTAACTACAGGTTCAGAGATGTGTTCTAATCCTTCGAATTCTTTAATCTTATCTTCAGGAGAACATAAGGTTTCACCAGCAATAGCACCTTTTGCACCAGCAATATATACAATGTTACCGGCAGGTACCTTATCGGTGTTAACTCTTTCAGGACCGAAGTATACACCTACTTGTTGTACTCTGGATTTACCGTGAGAACCTACCATGTAGACTTCAGTACCTTTTTCAATAGCTCCTCCGTATACCCTACCAGTAGCGATTTCACCAGCGTGTTTATCTACAGATACGTTGGTAACCATTACTGCTAAAGGTCCGTCAGGAGAAGTGTTTACCATACATTCACCAGCAGGAGAATCGATGTCTCCGTCCCAGATGTTAGGTACTCTGTAAACTTGAGCTTCTTTAGGAGAAGGTAAGTGTTCAACTACCATACCTAATAATACATCAGATAAAGGTACTTTTTGAGCTAATTCTCTTTCATTGTCAGCGTTACAGTAATCAATAATATGTTTGAAGTTGATTCCAGTTTCTTGCATGGTTGGAACGTTGATAGCCCAATTGTGGTATGCTGAACCGAATGCTACACTACCATCAGTGAAATCTAATGCCCATTCATCTTTTTTGTCTTCAGGAGCCATGTTTTTGATTAATTTGTTAGCTTCCATGAAGATTTTGATGAATCTGTTTTGTAACTCTTCAGGTTCTAATTTTAACTCGTTGATTAATCTGTCAACTTTGTTAATGAACAATACAGGTTTAACGTTTTCTTTTAATGCTTGTCTGAATACAGTTTCGGTTTGAGGCATGATACCTTCAACAGCACAAACTACAACTACTGCACCGTCTACAGCTCTCATAGCACGAGTTACGTCCCCACCAAAGTCAACGTGACCAGGGGTATCGATTAAGTTGATTAA
>NZ_CAMVEE010000034.1 GCF_947166415.1 uncultured Methanobrevibacter sp.
TGTGAACTGTACTTTTATTGGTAACCATGCTAATACTGGTGGTGGTGCTATATGGTATGGTTTGGTTATGGACTGTACTTTTATTAATAACTATGTAATTAATGAATATGGTGGAACTCTGGGTGGGGCTATTTATAGGGGTTCCGCTGTGAACTGTACTTTTATTGGTAACCATGCAGATGGAAGGGGGAGTTATGGTGGCGCTATGAATGCTGGTTCTGCTGTGAACTGTACTTTTATTAATAATTCTGCAGAATGGGGTGGTGCTATGTCTGGTGGTTCTGCTGTGAACTGTGATTTTTATGGTAACTCTGCAATTAGCTATGGTGTTATGAATGGTAATTCTGCGGATACTTGTGTTTGCAAAGATAACACTCCTAATGATTACGCTTCTTATGTAACTATCTATGGTCCTTCATTGTCTGTTGAGGATTACACTTCTTTTTATAATTCCGGTGATAAATTACTATTTAACCTATCAACACATAGCGGCATGAGGGTGACAAATAGGAATATCACCATTAATATTTCCACAATAGATGGCCAGCATATAGGCACTTTTTATTCATTAAGTGACGGTTGGGTTGTGCCTCTTGTCCCCGGTGAATATCGTGCGTCCTGTAAGGCCACAGATTTTGACATGGAACCTGTCACTGCAACTTTGATAATACAATCAAATGTTAGTCTCAATGTAAGTTATAATATCCTGGCTTTGGATGATGGTTTTGCAGTAAACATCACCGTCAACACTGGTCCTGCCATTAATGGCACTTTAACCATAACATTCAACGGCAATGAATATCCTGTTGAAGTTATAAACGGCACTGCCAACTTCACATCAGATAAAGTGTATTCAGGTAACTACCGCACAGAAGTTTTCTATGGGGGCTCATGGATTCACTTAAACAGCTCGACGGCAATCAATGCTGTAGTCAAACCAACTAACGTAACCAGGTTAGGCACATTTACCCATTACTATTACAACGATGATATGGGATCCGATTCTGAAAAGGGCATCTCCAAAATTAAAGTAGTCGATAGTGATGGCAATCCAATCAAGAACGGTGTTGTAACCATCAGTTTCGGGGATATGTACAAGCTGAAAGTCAAAACAGATTCCAATGGAATTGCCGAGTTCACCAAGGCCTATAAACCTGGAACATACACTGTAACCGTCCAGCACGACAACAAAACAACTAAATTGAGGAACCTGGTTCTTAAAAGCGTTGTGAATTTGCCTAAACTTTCAAAGGTCAGCAAATCAGCAAAAACAACAACCATAAAAATCACACTGAAAGGAACCGGTCCAATCAAAGGCAAAACTGTCATTGTCACATTCATGAAAAAGCAATATACCATCAAAACAGACAAAAACGGTGTCGCACAATTCAAGGTGACCCAGAGTATGGTTTCAAAGCTCATTACAGGCAAAACCTATAAAATCAGAGCAACCTACAGAATGGACAGCGTAGCACAGGGCATACAGATACTGAAATAGACATAAGTTCAAGTAACTCGCATCACGCGGTTACTTTACTTTTTTTTATTTTTTCCAAAAACAAAAAAACCATCAAATGCTTAAATGAAAGCATTAAATTTCACCACATTCTTATTTTAAAAATAATTTAATTAATCAATATTGCAATATTTTATGGTTTGTAGCCCAATGTCAAGAATTTGTATGTGTTGATGTACATTAACTATCCTTTCAAAACGATTGCATCATCAATCATTTCAATTAAAATCTTATTGATAGGATTTTTAAATGACAATGGATGTTCCTTAGGATAATCAATGCCAAATGGAATTACCTTAAAGCTTGACATGCACAAGTCGGTTGTTCTAAGTCCAAAATAGGCCTTATATTCCTTATCAATAATGTTCACCAAAATGCCTACATCTTCTGTTGGCTCATGGCCGGAGATTCCCTCTTCGGCATATACTTTAAATTTCTTAATGCTATCGGCTGTAATCAGGCAATATTCCATCATGTAATCGTATTCATCCTCTTCAAGATCATAATCGTCGTATTCAATAATCTCGTCACATTCATCATCAGGTACATGAAAATGGGCATTGCAGTAAGCAAGCGAGATGTAGATTCCATCAAAATCCAGGGATTTTGAAATCATGTCGAAATACATGTTATCCAGAGGCATGGATTTGTACCTGTCCCCTAAAATTTCAGGAACGGTATAAGTGAATCCGCCTTCTTCGATTGCAGTGCAGTAAAAGTGTTCCTCTCCAAGATATCCTGCTGTAGCCGCCTTTTCAATGGTTTTTTTAATGTCGATATTGTCGGCGTGCTCTAATTTTTGAGCTATTTGAACAGCTTTTTCGTCACTAATCATCTAAATCATCCAAATATTCAAAAATTTCTTCAATTGTGTCAAATCTTTTATAGATTTCGGTCTGTTTGTACAAAAAGCCTTTTTCAGCCATTTCATCTATCATTTCAAACATCTTGTCAAAAAATCCGCAAATGTTGAAAACGATTATTTCTTTATCGACCTGTTTTAATTTTTTAAGAGTGATTATTTCGAAAAATTCGTCCAGTGTCCCGATACCACCGGGAGTTATGATAAACACATCTGAATTTTCCACAAACCCTTTTTTTCTCTCCTCCATCGTGTCGACATAGATGAATTCTGTGCAATCCCGGCATAACGGTTCAAAGCTCCCAATCCATTCCGGAGCAATACCTATTGATTTTCCATTGTTGTCATGGACTCCTTTGGCACAGGCACCCATCATTCCGGTGTCGCCGCCACCAAAAACCAAGCCGTAACCTTTTTGAGCCATCATGCAACCCAATTCATAAGCGGCGTCTGTGTAAATTTTATCTATTTTTCGGCTTCCGGATCCGTACAGGCATATGTTCATAAAATCACTCTAGATATCAGGGGTTTGCTCTGCAAGGCACAGATGGCAGATTGCATTGGCATTGTCCTTTTGGTTTTCCTTGACAGGACAGTAAAATACTCCTTTTCTCTCTTCAACTTTCAAACTTCCCGGAAATTCGCTTCCCACAGGGTGTATAGGCTCTTCTAAAATAAATGTTGTGTATAATGAGGTAATGACATAAATCAATGGAAACTTATCATCTTTTGAAGTACTCAATCTTTCCTTTTCAAAGGTTCTCTCAAGAAGAGGAAAGGATTCATCAAAGGCCTGCTTGTCAATGGCCGCGTCATGTTCATAATCTTCCTTAAGCAGCACTTCTTTCATGCGCATGATGAAATATTTAATGTATATTTCCAGGTATTTTTCACGATATTTGGCTTGAACGAATTCCCCATCCTTTCTCATATATGATGTAGCCATCATCAAGTCATAAACTGAAATTATGGCGGCATATTTTTTAAGGATATCCATCAGTTCTTCTTTTGTTATGTTTTCATTCGGGGATAATTCTTTGAGTTCAACCAGTATATGTTCACTTTCCATGATTGTATTATAAAATTTGATAAATAAATACTTTTAATATTATTGAAATCAAAATAATTATGGGGATATGAAATGTCTGAAAGTTTTATGGAAATTACAAAAGAAGAAATTGAAAGTGTCGAAAATGCTTTGAAAGTCAATGCGGATTATAAGTTGAACAACACTAAATTTAACACCAGTTCATTTGAAAAAGGCCAGAATATCAGCATAATGCAATATGTCGCCAATGTTGAAAACGAATTGTTATTCCAAACAAAAACAGAAAACGGCAAGTATTACATTTCAGATACTTTCGGTTTGTTTATGGACAACATTATAAGCGGAAACGTTTCAAGGGATGTTTTCCAATCAGTCTATCAGTATTTCCATAGGGTCATCGCCGATGAGGGCAATGATTTTGAAGACGAAAAGGAAGAGTTGATCAATTTTTTAGTCTTGACTGAGGAATATGGCAGGGAAAAGCTTGAAGTTGATTTGGACCCTTCCAAGATTCGTGAAGATTACAAAAACGACCATGACAGGATTTATGGGGACGACAACTTAAACAGAGTCCAAAAAAGCTTGGCATTAAAGGAATTGGTCCACATGTCAATTTGTCAAGTTGTTGATGACATTGACCTGTTTTTCACAAGGCCTTTTGACTTAACCCCTGAAGAAAATGCGGAAAAGAACAGGCAGGAAGCGAAAGCTCTTGAGAATGAATTGCAGTTATCATAAGTATTAAGTAATAGATTTTAAATAAATATTATTACAAATTTAAGTATTGATAATATGATTGCCATTACTAAAAACGAAGAAGTTGTCTTGAATCAAATAAAAATATTCGCAATTGAATATCCGGATGGGATTCCAGTAAACGTATTGAGAAAGGATTTGGGATTTCATGAGTATGACTTGATTGAGATTTTGGATGAATTGCAGGATAAGGAGCTCATTATTTTCAAAGACAATAAGATTTCAATATCAGAACATGAAAAGGAAATCAATACAGTCAATTCCAAAAAGGATGTTGAAGAGTTGGAATTGAACATGAAGGAAAGGGAATCATATAAACTGATTCAGGAATTGGTGGATGACAAGAATCTCATTTCCAAATACACTTTGGAAGGCCATCTTTTGTATGGTGATTTGCAGTTATCCAATTTCAGAATGTATCACATTATCCTATCTCTGCAGAATAAGGGGCTTTTAAAGCCAATAACCAAGGATGACGGCGAGTATTACCTTTTGATAAGTTAATATTTTTTTTACATTTCATAATATTGCAGTATTATTTTTTTAAATTTTAATCATAATATTTATATAACTTGATTTTTATATACAATAGTAATAATTAATATTTTGATGTGTTTTTTTATGATGAGAATAAGTATGTCTTTACCTAAAAAATTATTAGCAGACTTCGATGAAGTTTTAAAAGAAAGAGGTTATCAATCCCGTTCTAAAGGGATAAGAGATGCACTTCAGGATTATATTGTAAGATATCAATGGATGAATTCAATGGAAGGTCAAAGGATTGGTATCGTTACAATCATCTATGATCATCACTACACTGGGGTAATGGAAAACCTCGCCGAAATTCAACACAGCTTCAGAAATGAAATCAACACAAGCATGCACATTCACATGACAGACAAATACTGTATGGAGATTGTCGTTGTCAATGGGGATA
Source organism: uncultured Methanobrevibacter sp. (assembly GCF_947166415.1). Taxonomy (GTDB): domain Archaea; phylum Methanobacteriota; class Methanobacteria; order Methanobacteriales; family Methanobacteriaceae; genus Methanocatella. The sequence continues at coordinate 5,120 of NZ_CAMVEE010000034.1, forward strand.
TTGCTGAAATTCGTGATTTGACAGAAAGGATTATGAGGCTTAAAGGTGTTGAACACGTAAAGCTTACAAGTACCGCTAACGGAGAAGAATTTAGTGAACCTGGTTCCAGCCATGACCATGGCCACCACCATCACTAAATCCCATTATTTTTTTCATGAAATTTAAAACGACCCCTTATCATTTCGACTTGCTGAAAGATGAGGAAAGGTTAGCTGCTTTTTTCAATGCTATTGAGGAATATGGATCTAATACTGATTTGGCCTATGATTTAGGTTGCGGCAGTGGAATATTGTCTTATTTTTTAAGCTCTTACTTTGATGAGATAATCTCTTTGGAAAAGAACACGAAAATAGCCCGTTTGGCAAAAGAGAATTTAAGTAATTTTTCAAATATTCAAGTAGTTAACTCGGATATCCTGGATTATGGTTTCACAAAAAAAGCCGATTTGATTGTATGTGAAATGATGGATACCGCGTTAATAGATGAGGAACAGATTCCCGTTTTGAACCGTGCAAAGGAATTCCTTAAGGAGGATGGTGTAATAATCCCTATGGGCATAATAAACACTGTTGAACTTGTAAATTTGGAGAGAAAAAACATCCATTGGGATGAAAACGGGGCGAATTATGAAATATTCTCAGACGCAGTGGTTTATTCCGGATTTGACTTTTTAGATGATATTGAACCTGCATTTGAAAAGGACATTTCCATTAAGGCCAATCGTGACGGAACAGTCAACGGAGTGAAAATCACTACCTTCACAAAACTCAATGAAAACATAATCTGCGGTCCAACTCCTATGCTAAATCCTCCATTGCTAATTCCTTTAGAAGAAAGACCGGTAAAAAGCAATGATTTTATAAAAGTTAAACTAAAATATATAATGGGAAAAGGGATTGAAAGTATTGAAATAGAATATCTGTAGGTGAAATTATGTCTTTTGAGTCTCAATTGAGAGATTTTCTCACAGATTATGAGAAATTAATTATCTTGGGTGTTGGCAATGAGCTTAAATGTGATGATGGTGTAGGCCCGTACATTATAAAGAAACTGCAAGCCGAAGATATTGAAGATATGGATAAATTGCTGTTTATCAATGCGGAAACGGTCCCTGAAAATTTCACAGGCAAACTCAGAAAGGAAAACCCGTCACACATCATAATTGTCGATGCATGTCTGATGGGAGGGGAGCCTGGAGATGTTAAAATTGTAGACAAGTATGATTTTGCAAATATAGGCATTTCAACACATTCCATGTCATTGTCTTACTTTGTCAAATATTTGGAAAGGGATAATGACTTTAAAATAATCTTTGTGGGTATTGAACCCGAATCCATGGACTTTTCGGAAAAGTTAACAGAAAATGTTGAGAAATCTGCCTATGAATTTATAGACATATTAAAAGGAATTGTATTATGAAGATTTTATTTATTGGTTCAAGGCTATATGATGATATTGATTGGTATGTAAAAGAAAAAGGCATTGAAAGTGTCCTTACTGAATCTAACGAGGAAGCTATCAATTTGGATTTGCCTGATCAGGTATTCATCGTTCCTCGTGGAATGGACGGTCCAAAACAGGTTGCATTGATGCAGAAGGTTGATGCCATCGTTCCTTTGATTGGAATTGACCCTCCATTGATTGATGTGGCTCACATGAAGGAGGAAGTTGAAAGGGATTTCCGGATTCCGGTGATTGCCGCAGACGTTCGTGCAGTAGAACTGACCTCCAATAAGATCAATACCAAAGAGTTTTACACAGAAATTGGTGTGACTACTCCAGAATATCAGATTTTAAACAGTCCCGATGAGCTGACCTTGGATTTCCCAGTAGTCTTAAAGCAGGGTGAAGGACAAGGCGGAAAGGATATCAAGATAGCCAAATCAATTGAAGACGTTGAGGAATACTTTAATCAATTTAGCCAGGCATTATGCGAAGAATTCATTGAAGGATCTGAAATCTCAATAGAGGTCCTTGGATATGGCGGCGAATATGTTGCCCTACCTCCAATCTATAAGGGAGAAACTACCATTGAAGGCACACATCCTTTAAACAAGGTCAAGACAGGACCGTGCATGGTTGAAGGGTTAGACAATAATCTGGTTCAGCATACGGCTTACAAAGTGGCTAAAAATCTGGATTCCGACGGCATTTTTGAAATGGATTTCATGTACTCCAAACAGAAAGACCAGCTATATGCTATTGAAGTAAATACCAGACCAAACGGCACAAGATACCTGACCACAGCCACTTGCGGCATCAATTCATTATGTGAATTGGTTAATATGGCAATCGGGGAGTTTTCTTTAGCAGACATATCAGACAGACTGGAATATCACTACTCAACTGAAATTCCGGTCGGCAATTATGGGGGACCTTCTCCAAAAGAGCCGGTAAAATCATTCGCATACAATGACTTTGTTGTTCATGGTCCGGAAGGTTATCAAAGGGTTACCGCAAGAGCCAATTCCAAAAAAGACCTTGAAAATTTAGTTGAAAAATTAATGTAATTCTGTGTTATAAGTTATAATTAAATACTATTACCAATAAATATCTTATTAAATTTAAGATTTATTGTGTGGTATTATGAATAATACAGATTTGTTAATTCTTTTTTTGATAACATTGTTTGCCGCAATATTCTTCACATGGTATGTAAAAAGGATATTGGTTAAGGCAAAAATTGCAGATAATCCTATAGTCAGTGAACATAGGCACAAGAGTGGAACTCCTACAATGGGAGGTATAGCTTTCCTATTTACAATCGCTTTGATTATTGCACTTTATTATCAGAATACTCCAATTTTAATCGTGTCCTATATTATGCTTACAGGTGGAATTGTAGGTTTGGTGGACGATTTAATAGGTCTTAAAGTTAAAGAAGTTCAAAAAATTGTTGTAAATATTTCCGATGAAGTAATCACATTGGGAAGATTGGATGTTCAACCTAATGAAGAGGTGCGTGTGGCAACTCCAAAAGCAAAATCAGAAGTAGATAAATTGCTTAATGACGGTAAAGTGGAAGTTGTCGGGGAAGTTCCAATCAAAACAGAACCTGGTGAGCTGGAAAAGATTATCTGTCAGATTGTTATAGGATTGTTTTTGGCATTGACAGGCATTGTAACCACATTGGGCGGATTTCAATTAGGAATTTTAGCCATTCCAGTTGTTATAATAGGTGTTTTAGGTTCCATCAATTCAGTTAACTTGATAGACGGTATGGATGGCCTCGCGGCAGGAATCGTAGGTATAGCGTCATTGTCATGTTGCATTTATGGAGACCTCTTCGGAATGGCGAACGGCACAGCACCATTTTTAATATTGACCGCTTTATGTATAGGATTTTTAGTGTTCAATAAGTACCCTGCTTCAATATTCATGGGAGATACAGGATCATTCGTATTGGGAACAGGATATGCTGCTTGCGTAATGGTATGCGACATTCCTTACTTCGGTGTCTTTGTACTGGGCGTTCCTATCATTTCAGTTGTAATCAGTTTGCTTCACAGGGCACACATCATCAAATTGCCTGTTGAACCGCTGCATCATACATTAAACCATTACGGCATGTCTGAAGTAAAGATTATCTTGACTTATTGGACAGCAACTGTAGTACTATGCATTATAGGCATTCTTGCTAAGATGTACATATTTTAAATTTTCTTTCTTTTTTTATAAGGTGATAATATGGATATTAAGGAATTGACTGCATCAATTGAGGGCAAATTAATAGGAAATGATGAATTTTTTTCTATTGATGGTTTTACAGGTAAATTTACCTTTTTAAATGATGCACACACAGGAGATATTGTAATAAGGCATTGGATTGATGAAACAGGAATTAAGATAGCATTCGATAAGAATATCGCATGTCTGATTACTCAAAATCCTAAGGGGTGCGCCGTTGAAATGGCCAATAAGCTGAATTTTCCATTAATCATCACTGATAAGATTGAATTGGCCAATGCTTATGCACTTTCACACACTATAGAAAAGTTTTCTTCGAATTCAACAAATATTGTAATTACCGGAACAAACGGCAAATCAACCACTTCACATTTGATTTACCATATCTTGAAAACTGCAGGTTATCGTGTTCTTACAAACACTGACAGCGAATCAGAATTCAATACATTGATTGATCCGATGGTTTCCAAACTGATTTCAGATGAAGTAATCAATAACGGCGAATTGGATTATCTGGTTATTGAAGTGTCTGAAGTTCAGGGATGGCTTGGAAATCTGATGGAAAACCATGCTGCACTGATGAGTGAAGCAATAAACCCTAAAGTTGGCGTCATAACAAACATTGCAATGGACCATATAGGTCTGGTAAATTCAATTGATGACGTATTCAATGAGATAACTGCAGTTCCTGAAGCTATTGGAGATGGGGTCTGCATACTTAACCATGATGATGAAATGGTAATGAAATTGGATGCCAAAAACCCATTTTACTTTTCAATGTCCGAACTGGATTTGGAAAATGCCGTTTACTATGATGGACAAGCCATTCTCTATCACAACAAAAGCATTTTAACCAATGACCAATTGCCTTTCACCGGCAATCACTTTATACAAAATATCCTGTCAGCTATTGGAGCATGCATATCCATTGATTTGGACATGAATGATATAATTGGAGGAGTTAAATCATATAGGGCATTGAACAGGCGTTTTGCAAAGTTGAATGATGAGCCTTTGATTTACGATGACTTTGCACACAATCCTGACGGAATCAGAGCTACAATTTCAGAGACCATCAAATTGCTCCCTAAAAATCAAACATTATATGTCGTATGTGCAATCAGGGGTTCAAGAGGTGTTGAAATCAACAAATTGAATGTAGAGGCTCTAGTTGAATCAATCGGCGAAAATATGGAATTGATTCTCTCATCAAGCAATGATGTCGTAAATGACTTGAATTATGTGACTGAAGATGAAAGAAAAGTATTTTTCGATACTCTTAATGAAAACGATGTTGAGTTTGTCCATTACGATAACTTGGATGAATGCTTAAAAGAGACTTACGGCAAGGCTGATAAAAAGGACATTATCCTGTTGATTGGGGCTCAAGGAATGGACCCTGCAGAATCACTTTTAAAAAATATAATATAAATTTAAATATCATATTAAATTAATATAATAAATGTATAATTATTATTCTTAACTAAAAATAGAGGATATAATCATGTTTATAAAGATTAGAAGAGACACATTAATCATTTTATTATTGGCGTTTATTTTAATTCTTTGTGGTCGTTTAATTACTTATGTTGCATTTGCATCTTCAAATGATGTTAATGATGGAATTCCAATTTCAGGAGTTATTATCAGAGGAAATGATATTGTTCCAGTAGATACCATCAGATCCAATGTGATGCAATCAGGTTTAAGAGATGGTAGTGTTATTTATGGCGATGTCTTGAAAACTTCTATAAGGGAAGTGTCGCTGCAGGATGCCATTAAGACGGCTCAGGAATTTGCAACAGAGTCAACAGTTCCAGGTACATCTATACAGCCTATTACTGCTGCAGATGTTCAAGTGGACAAAAACACTGGAGTTGTTACTGTAACTGTTATTGAAGACTTTTCTTCTGTTAATCTTGATAATAAAACTTTAGGTACAGGTGGATAAGTTGAATAAATTAAAAGTATCAATCGTTTTTCTAGTAATATTATTATTGACTATGAGTAGTGTTGCAGCTACCTGTAACATCATTGTCATCACTGACCCTACTGGTAAAGATCCAAACGGTGCTGCTGCAGGGAGTATGTCCTTTGCGGAGAACATGTTCCAGTCAACATTTTTAATGTCTAAAAACAATCATTTTGCAGTACTTTCCGGGGGTACCGGTAGTTCAGACACTAGGCTGGAATCCGTTATTGAAGCAGTTGCTAATTTGAACAACAATGTTTCTGCAGCATCTGCAGCATCAATTGCATCCCAATATAGCGGAGCGCGTCTTTTGGCTGGAGGTCCAAGTATCGGTGCTGCAATTGGAGGGTCATTTGAAGCATATGTCATCACTGTAGATGATACAAGCCATGAAATTAAAGTTACTCCTTATACTAGTGGTGTAGCTACCTTGCAGCCAGGTCAGAAAGGAGCTATTATTCACTTGAGGAACACTAATGGTAACCCTTTATATGGTACTGCAGACACTGTACGTAAAGAAACTGCTATGAATATTGGAAAAATGATTAGGGATGGTTATCCTGCTACCACTATATTGTCTGAAGCTATGGGTGAAGTAGCTAAAGATTCAGGTGAAAAATACGGTGGTGGTGGAGTAAACTTAATTTCCGGAATCTCCACTGAAGACATGTTTACCCCTCAAGAGATGAATCAGACAGGTTATGCGATGGATGAAGAGTATTCTAAAGCCTGTGAAGACTGTGAGTGGGCGATGGGATATCCTGCTGCCGAAGCATATGGCAGATGTCCTCTTTGTGGTGGTGAACTCAAAACAATTTATGCATATCAGGCATTAGGTGACGCTTTGACTGTCAGCCCTAATGCGATAAGTGTTTCCGTTTACGGAAGTGATAAACCTGGTTTGGCATCAACTACAAAAGAAATTGTTGAAGCATCAGTTGCTAAAAATGGTTATGATGCATCAGCTATTGCCGGTTCCATTAATAGGGGTATCAATAATGGTCTTTTAATGGGAGTGGATCATGTAGAACCTAAGGATTTAAATGTAAAACAGAGTTCTAAAGCTGTTGGTGTTTATTATAACGCCCTTCCTGGTGACAGGTCATCACCGGCATGGGACTTGCCTATTGACGGCAATATCTTAAACATCTTGGGAAGCATTCAAACAGCTGTCGGCATTATCCTTGTTCTGCTTGTAGTGTTCAGAAGCAGATTATTGAAATCCTTCCAGGAAAGGTGATTTTTCACCTTTTATTTTTTTTATGTGATTATTATGGCATTAATTTTAATTAGGGGAGAAAACAATACGAAATTACTCAGTGCGATTTCAGACATTGAAAAGCATGGCAATTTGAATATAATGACTCAGCCGAAAGCGGTTGAAGCCAGCTTTGCGGATTCACTGGTTGAAGATATCCTAAACTCTCAGCTCAGAACAAAATCCAATGTAGCCACTGCATTTTTCGTAAAGGAAGATACTACCTTAAGCATTATGCAGGTAAAAAAGATTCATCCTCCGGCTCATGTTGTGGTTGTCAGTGATGAGTATGAGGGATATGAAAAACTGCAGAACGTTTTAAATTCCGCACCTAATTTCAAAGGATATCATTCAATTAAAGCTAAAAACGAGGGGATGATTGATTATAAGATTAAAGGTGAAGGAAGACATATAAAAAATGAAAAATTGAATAGCTATATGAAAAAATAGCTATTTTCTTTTGATTTTCATTATATTGCCTAATGTACGCTCTCCTGTGGAGCTGTTAACAAATTGATTCAAGTCAATGTTGTCTACTTTTTCAAGCAATTTTATGTTAAGTGCCTTTTCAAATTTTTTGGTAAGCTTTATGTCGGGTGTCATCTTTCCTGTTTCAATTCTGGTTATGACTGAAACCCTTTCATTTATTTTTTTACCTAAATCTTCTCTGGACCAATTTTTTGATTCTCTTGCTTTTCTAATTTCAAATGCAAAATCTTCGATTAATTCTTCAGAAGGTTCGTCATTTCTAGAGTAACTTCTGTTCCGGGTATTGGTTGGTCTATTTGATTTCTCTTGCTTTCTGAATTTTGGTTTTGGAGGTGCTTTTTGGATTGTTCCAAGTTTAGCACAATCTTTGCAGACAACCATAACTGATCCTTCAATTTTTGCCCTTATCGGATTATGTTCCGGTACGGGTTTACCACAAATTTCGCATTCCATATTAATCAGTTTTCCTTTTTTTTACTTAATAAATATTATATTATTATGGTTATAAATAATGTTTGTATGAATTAAAATGAATACCTTTAAATATTTAAAGTTACTAAATGTTATTAAACTAACAATTAATTGAATTTTTTATAACTAACTGGAGATGATTCACATGAATAATTTTGATGATTTGGAAAATTCTTCAAAAGAGGAATTGATAGAGAAAGTCGAATCTCTATTGGATGAAGTAAATTATTTGAAAGAAGAAAAATCCAAAGCAAAAAGCAACTTAATGTGGAAAGTTAGGAAATTAGAAAAGGATAAAGTCCTTATTGAAAATGAAAAAATAAGATTAGAAAGAGAAACCAAATCCCTTCGTTCAGAAGTAGACAGATTTAGATCACCTCCTTTAGTATTAGCTACTATTACTGAAGTATTAGACGATAATAGAATGACTGTTAAAAGCAGCACAGGACCAAGTTTCCTTGTCAACTATTCAAAGTTCTTAGACGAAAAATTATTGGTGCCTGGTTCAAGAGTTGCACTAAATCAACAAACTTTTGGAATTGTTGAAGTATTGCCATCAGAAAAAGATGCAAACGTTACAGGAATGGAAATCGAAACCAAACCTGATATCACTTACGATAAAATCGGCGGTTTAGAAGAACAAATCATTGAAGTTAAAGAGACTGTTGAATTGCCGTTAACAGAACCAGAATTGTTTGAAAAAGTGGGAATTGACCCTCCTAAGGGAATCCTATTGTACGGACCTCCTGGAACCGGTAAAACCTTGCTTGCAAAAGCAGTAGCTAATGAGACCAACGCTACATTCATTAAAATCGTAGCTTCCGAATTCGTAAAGAAATACATCGGTGAGGGAGCAAGGCTTGTTCGTGAAGTGTTTGAACTCGCTAAGGAAAAGGCTCCTGCAATCATATTCATCGACGAGCTCGATGCCGTTGCAGCCAAAAGGCTTAAAAGCTCCACCAGCGGTGACAGGGAAGTTCAACGTACTTTAATGCAATTGCTTGCAGAACTTGACGGTTTCGAATCCAGAGGGGACATCGGAATCATCGGCGCAACCAACAGGCCTGACATCCTAGATCCTGCATTATTGCGTCCTGGTCGTTTTGACAGGTTCATTGAAGTGCCTCTTCCAAATGTTGATGGAAGACGTGAAATCCTTAAAATCCACACTAAAAACATGTCCTTGGATGAAGAGGCAGACATTGACTTGCTTGCAGACTTGACCGAGGACTTATCCGGTGCAGACCTTAAAGCAATATGTACTGAAGCAGGTATGTTTGCAATTCGTGATAAAAGGGATAAGATTACTGTAGCTGACTTTATGGATGCTATCGATAAGGTAATGAGCAAATCCAAAGAGGACGAATTGTTCAAAACAGAAGCCGGAGTAATGTTCGGATAATCATGATATTATAAATAAGCCAATGATGAACCCTATGAGCTCTGATATGTGATGAATGATGGGCGAGCTGAGGCTTATTTTTTTAACTTTTTTTTGTAAAACTTTATTTAAAAGAAATTCTAATATAATAAAATATGTTATTTGATAAAAGTGATGATAGGCCAAATGAAAGAATTCTTTACCAATCAAAGCCGAATATGCTTTTTGGTTGTAAAAAGGCTATTTATGGTTTGGTCATATTGGGTATTGTTTTGATGATTTCACCTATTGCAATCAGATTCATCGGTGAAATGCAAGTCTATTTAATTTCTCGTGTGAACCTTCCGCTGACAAGATATGCTGCCATAGCCTTTTTTATTGTCATACTTTTTACTATAATATATATAATCTGGCAACTTCTTGGCTGGTATTCAAAGGACTATATAATCACTGATACAAGGGTAATCGTTCAATCAGGAGTATTGTCAACCAAGAAAAATTATATGCCTTATTCCACAATTCAAGATATCAATTCTTCTCAAAGCATCCTAGGAAAAATGTTTAAGATAGGTTCAATTTCCTTATTCAGCGCATATGATAACAATAAAATGGAATTGGCCAATATTTCAAACGTTTCTGAAGTTGAAGAAATCATATTTTCCCACATGGTCAACTCCAGGAACTATCATGATGGATACAACAGATTCCCTAATCATGGATACGACAGGGTCAATTCATTTGAAGATGAATATTTTGAAAAAGACGATTATTATGATGAATTTGAGCCAATCACTCCAATTGGCCGTGAAAAAGACCGTTATCCAAGAAAGGAATATGAATATTATCCTGAAGATTTGGGATATAATGATAGAAGGAAAAACAGCTATGAATATGAATCCTTTGACGGCAGGCCAAACATAAGATATGAAGGAGCTCCAAGTTCCTATTCCCAAGAGAGGGACGATTATTACGGCAGGGATTACTATGAAGCTGCCCCTGATGAAAGTGCACAGAACATCCCGCGAAACGAACCGGTCAGGGATGATACAAGCGAAGAAGCTATCAGAAGGCACTTTGATAAGTTTAGAAGATAATCTTTAATTATTTTCATTATTATTTTTTTATATTCAGGTGACATTTAATGGAATTACTATGTATACAATCTCAAGAACATCCGGAATTACCTATAGCCGAATTGAAAGCTGTTATGGACTGTGAAAATATAGATGCAAACCTTAGCGTAATCACCGAAGGTCTAGTTATACTGAAAGACATTCCGGATGAGAAATGCGATGAATACTATGGGATAATTACCAGAAGGTTGGGATACACCCACGAGGTTCATGAAATCATTTCCACTTCCAGCATTGAAGGTTTAAATGAGGACATCTCATCTATTGACTGGAGCGAATATATTAATGAGACATTTGCAGTACGTGTAAAGAGATTCCATTCACCAATCGACACTGTGGCTACCGAAAGAAAGGCGGGGTCTTTGATATTGGAAAATTGCAATGACATAAAGGTCAACCTTAAAAAACCAAAATCCCTGGTTAGATTGGTTGCATTTGAGGATACTGTCTATATAGCCATTGAAAAGATAAAGTTGAACAAAAAGCACTTTGAAGAAAGCAAACCTCACAAAAGGCCATTTTTCTACCCTGGTTCCATGAGTCCGAAATTGGCAAGATGCATGGTAAACCTCTCAAGGGTTACAGGGGGGGATTTGCTTTTGGATCCATTTTGCGGAACCGGAGGAATACTTATCGAAGCCGGATTAATCGGTTGCAAAGTTGCCGGATCTGACATTTACTGGAAAATGAAAAACGGCACAGCTATTAATCTGGAACATTTCGGAATTACTGATTATAGGACATTTAATCTTGATTTTCGTGAATTGAAGATGTATGAAAAGGTGGCGGCTGTTGTCACAGATCCGCCTTATGGAATCTCCACAACCACCGGGGATATTGATGGTGACGATATTTTCAAAGAATTTTTCAAATCAATTTATGACAATATGAGGGATGATGCGTACCTCTGTATGGCCAGCCCCCATTATGTGGATTTAAAACCTATGGCAGATGAAGCAGGGTTCGAAATAGTTGAACAATACGGAATTAAAATGCATAGGAGTTTAACAAGAATTATTTCCGTCATTCGCAAAAAATTGATATAATTTAAATATAAACAGTTACATTTATATATGAGAACATTCAGCTGTTGTTTTAAACCCCTTAAAACTTGCTTTTTTTATTTATTTCTTTATTTCTTATTTTTATTTTAAGTTTGTAGCGTTTTAAAAATTTTTTATAAAATATTTAATTATTCACTTATTTCAAGCTATTGAAAGATTATTTGGTATTATTTATTAATTATTTTAATTTTGAAGATATTGATTAATTTTTCAATATTTATTGCAATATTTTTTAATTGATTTTGTTAATAAAATTTGTTTATCTATTAGATGTGCTATGTGTTTTATGGCGATGACCTAAGTTATATTGTATGGAACAATGTTAACTATGATGGTTGCTTTTCCGCATGTAGCTATACATTAGTGAGTACTTGAATTTTCTCAAGTATGATGTTGGTTTTGTAGATGTGGTGAATTAGTTACAAACTAGTTTGTGTATCTCGTCTATATTTTTTTATGTGTACTTCATAATCTTAGTATTATGTCTGTTATGT
>NZ_CAMVEE010000035.1 GCF_947166415.1 uncultured Methanobrevibacter sp.
CTGCTTGTGGTAGTGATGTGACTGCTTCTGCTTGTGGTTCTGATATTAACACTGCTTGTGGTAGTGATGTGACTGCTTCTGCTTGTGGTTCTGATATTAACACTGCATGCGGATCAGATATCACCACAGCTTGTGGTTCAGACAGATTTTAAGATTGATTCAATCTTAAATCTTTTATTTTTTTATATACTATTTTTTGAGGAGTTGTTTTTTTATGGCCGATTTTTTTGCATTTCAATGGCACATCCTTGACGACTGCGATCAGCGATGCAAACATTGCTATATTTTTTCAGAGGAAAACGACAAGGAATTAATAACAATGAAGTATGAGGATATGGAAATTGTTTTGGATAATTGCTTAAAATTCTGCCGGAAAACAAACAGGACACCATATTTCAGCATTACTGGAGGTGATCCGATTCTCCATCCCGACTTTTGGCAATTGCTTGAAATGTTGCACGAAAAGGAGATTCATTATTCAATACTGGGAAACCCTTTCCACATTACAGATGAAGTTGCAAAAAGACTTAAAAGCTTAAGCTGCAGACAATATCAACTGTCTTTGGACGGTCTAAGGGACACCCATGACTATTTTAGAAAACCTGGTTCGTTTGACATTACATTGGATAAAATCAAAACCCTGCAGGATGCGGGAGTCAGGGCCAGCATCATGACCACAGTTTCCAAGACAAACATTGATGAGATTCCTGATTTGATTGATGTTGTTGTTGAAAATAATGCAGGGTTATTCAGTTTTGCAAGATATTGTCCGACAAGCCTTGAAAAGGCGACACAAATGACTCCTGAAGAATATAGGAACCTTTTGGAAAAGGTATGGAAAAAATACAATGAATATAAAGACAGCAAAACATTTTTTACACTAAAGGATCATCTATGGACATTATTCTTATATGAAAAAGGGTTATATGAGATTCCGGAAAATTTGAATGATGATGTTGTCTATGACGGATGCAATTGTGGAAACAGTCATTTGACAATTTTACCGTCAGGTGATGTCTTTGCATGTCGCAGAATGGACAGCAAGGTTGGAAATACCTTAAATGAATCAGTATATGATATTTTCATGGGTGATGATATGGACGAATACAGACAATTTGAGAAATTTGAAAAATGCAGCAGATGCGAATTGCTGAGATTTTGCAGAGGGTGTCCTGCTGTAAGCTACGGAACAACCCATGATATGTATTCGCCAGATCCTCAATGCTGGAAAGAGGTGTTATGATGAAAGCAGTTGTTTTGGAGAAAACTTGTAATGCGGATGAGCTGGAAGTTAGCGAAGTTGAAATTCCTAAAGTTAAGGATGGTTGGGTTTTAGTTAAGGTTCTAGGCTTTGGAATTAATAGGGCTGAAGTAATTTTAAGGGATTATGAAGCTGATGAGGATTATATTGAATTGCCTGTAATTCCAGGTATTGAATGCGTTGGTGAAGTAGTTGACTCATCAAATACTCGATTTAAAAACGGTGATAGGATAGCTGCACTTATGGGTGGAATGGGAAGAAGCTTTGATGGGGGATATGCCGAATATGCTTTGCTTCCTGAAAAAATTGTCTTTAAAATTGATGAAGATGTTTTTGACAAATTGACATTGGAGGAAATAATAGCAATTCCTGAAACTTATTTCACTGCCTATGGGTCTTTAATGTCACTTAATCTTGTAAAGGAGGACACTCTATTAATCAGAGGAGCAACATCTGCACTGGGACTTTCTGCAATTCAGCTTGCAAAACCAATGGGATGTGAAATATTTGCAACTTCCAGAAGCGAGGAGAGATTTGACATATTAAAGTCAAACGATGCTGATGAGTGCTTTGCTGATGATGGTTGTCTGGCTGAAAAATTAAAATGTGATAAAGTATTGGAACTGATTGGTCCTAAAACTCTTGAAGATTCAATGAAATGCCTTAACAGTGGAGGAATATGCTGCGTTACAGGTGTTTTGGGAGGTATTGAGTATATGGATGAATTCGATCCAATCAAGATTATTCCAAATGGATGTTACCTCACTTCTTTTTTCAGCAATTATCCGACACAGGAGATAATGGACAGTCTATTTGATTTCATTGTTGAAAATAACATTAAACCTGAAATTTCAAGGGTATTCTATAATTTGGAAGATATTGGAAAGGCACATGCTTTGATGGAGTCAAACATGGCTCAGGGAAAGATTATATTTAAATTGGAGTAGTTTATATGGTTACTAAAGAAGAATGTTTTAAACAGTTGAGGGAAGTGATTGATGCAGTTTTGTCCACTGTTGATGATAATGGCAATCCTCAGTCAAGAATTATTGATATAATGCATATTGAAGATGATAGGATATATTTTTTAACCGGTCGTGGAAAGCATGTCTATTCAGAAATCATGAATCATCCCAAAGTCAGTTATCTAAGCTTGAAGGACAATAAATCCATCAGAATTAGCGGTGAAGCCCATAAATTAGACGATCAAAAATATTGGATAGATTTGATATTTGAAAACAATCCATTCATGAATAACGTTTATCCAGGAAATGCAAGATATATTCTTGAGCCTTTTTGCATTGAGGATTATGAGATGGAATTCTTTGATTTGACACAAAAGCCGATTTTCAGACAATCCTTCAAATTCGGTGATGCTGAAATAACAGTTAAGGGATTTGAGATAACTGATGATTGTATTGCTTGCGGGACTTGTCAGGCAAGTTGTCCGCAGCAGATTCCAGTTTTTGTTGAAGATAAGTTTGAAATTCCACAGGAACATTGTTTGCATTGCGGATTATGTTACGAAAATTGTCCGAAGAGTGCAATTGTTAAAAGAGAATAATTGATTCATTTCATCTAATCTATTGGAGTTTTAGTCTTCTTTATTTAATAAATTGGGTAAAAATAGATTTTTTTTTTAAGATTGAATAAGGATAAATTTGTTAAACAAATTTTGACACATCCTCATTCAACATCATATCTGCTGGTCGATACTGTGCCGGCCAAACATCCTAAGATGTTATACAATATTATGAACCTCAAAGTATATAAAAGTTTCATTTATTACTCATTTCTATATTAAAGCAATATTTCATCATAAAAACAATTTTATATTCTTAAATCAATCTTTATTTTTAAAAATAAGAAATTATAAATAGTTTTAAAAGAAAATATCTAATTCTAAAACACTAATATAATAATCATATCTACTGGTGTTTTAATGAATTGGAAAGAGCATTCAATTAAAAACACTCCAATCAAATTTGGAGAATTGATATTTTGGTGGTTGAAAATATGGTGCTTGCTATCTCTTATTTATTCCTAGCAAGTTACTATGTATTGTTGGCCATTAACTTGTTAATGTAAAACAATCTATGATGTCGAATTGGAAGCCTAGTTGGATTTCATCCGAAATTTTCTAATTTGATAAACTGACAATTTAAATGACAATTAGCTTTAATATGTGTTTTATAGCTTCCTTTTTTACTCATAGTTCCAAAAAGCATTTTTTCCACTTTAAAGACACCAAAATATTATTGATAAGATTTATATGGTCGATATTAAATATTATAATTTAATATCTAAAGTACATTATATTTTGTATAGTATACGGCAATATTTCACGTTTACTCGAAATCTTATTTTTTCCAGTAAATTTTTAAAACAGTAAAAGGAGTATATGTATTTTAGAATTTCTCTAAAATTTTAGCATACACTACTTTTAAATCATCGTCTGATTTTTCATATATTCTTTTTAAAATCAGTTCTGGAGTACTTTTTGCAAGGAAATTCATTTTTGGTGTTCTGTCAACAATTAAATTATAGTTTTCATCCAATCCTTTTGCTTCAATACCGTCAACCCTTATATCGGTGTAGTTCATAAGCTCCCTTGCCATATGGGTGACGATTACTCCATATGAATTGGATTCCTTTATCATATCGATGAATGTGGATATGATTTTAACTGCTGCATCAAGTTCTGTTATTCCTTCCAGTTCATCTAGCAGTACTAATTTTTCGCTGTTGGTGGTGACGATTGGTATGAACACGTTTAAGAATGATTCGAATGCTCCTGCATCAAGGGATCTTTTTTTGGAAAAGTGATAAATTTCATCAAATAGTTTAATTTCAGCATAATCTGCACTTACTGGAAGTCCCATTTGTGCCATTATTGAAATCTGGGTCAAGGTTTCAAGAAGTGTTGTCTTACCTCCGCTGTTTGCTCCGGTCAAAAGTGCAATGTTTTCATCTTGGGTGAGCTGATAATCCACTTTTTGAACATAATCCTTATCTTTTTTGAGCGCCAATTCCAAGTGAAGAGCGCCTTTTAGTTTTATTTCTTCACCAAACTCAGGACGGCACAAATCATATTCATAAGCAAAGCTTCCAAGGCTGAATTCATAATCGAATCTTATTGCATCTTCCACTTCCTTGATGGCTTTATTTTTGATTGAATTCAGTTCGATGGCTGCACTTCTTTTAATGTCGAAAATGTCATTTTCCTTTTTGGAGGATTGTTCGAGAGTAACCCTTTGGATTTCGGCTTCATCAATCTGTATCGGGTAGGTCCTTAAGAATGGGTCAAAACTTAACCCAGTTTTTTCACGGATGATTTCTTTCCTTTTATTGATAATTTCGTCAAATATTTTACTAATCTTTGGCGGGAAATTGTTGTTTAATAGGTTGAGAATTTCATCTCCTTCAAGGTCAACTTTTTTAATGGATTTTTCCAATTCATCATCCATATCATCCTTGAGGGAATTAACAAGTTCTTCAATATCAACTTCCCTTTTATCGATTATATTAAGTTCGTTGATTATTGGTATGATTTCTCCCAAAACACTTTCCTTATTTCTGATTTTTTGGATTTCATGGACTCTGGCAAATAAATCCCTGTTTTGGATAAAGAAGTTGATTATCTTTTCCGGAACAATCTCATAATCGTTATCTTCAATATTGATCATTATAAGGTTGGGCATTCCTTCAAAATCGAGAATTCCCTGTGAATATACATAGAACACCAGATCGTAATTCATCATCTCTTCCTGAAGCAATGGGGAATCGCTGGCGGTAATTATAGGATAATACTGATTCAATCCCAAATCTGTAAGATATGAATTGTCTTCTTCTGTTTCTACAAGAATGACCTTGCTTGGATCATATTCCGCTTTCGCCTCTTCCACTTCTTTCAGATTTTTCATCAATCCTCGTAGTTTTATTATAGGGAGTTGGCTAACATGTGCCTTTGCATTCATTACAAAATCCAGTTTGGAATTGATTTTTTCAATGTCCTTTGAAGGTGAAAGAAGCAGAATCCTATTTTTTGAATAGGAAGTGTTTGAATAGGACAGTATTTTATTTATGATGTCTTCATAGATTTCCATCGCCCTGTCGCTTTTGATGAATTCATATTCGGGATTATTCAATAGCTGGTTCATTATTTCAATGGCTTTTCTCTGACTTATTCCTTCGATATTTGCTATTTTTTCAACATCAACATTATCAACTATCTTTTGGAGCTCTTCTTCGCCCCCAACGCTGTTGATTATTTTTTCAGAGATTTTATCCCCAATTCCTTTGATATTTTGCAATGTTATTTTTTCCCCTTTCATGTTACCAAACCCTTTTGTACATATAGTATCCCTTTTAATATATATTCAACATTGCCGAGAGCGTCTGAAAAGTAATATTCAATAGTTGCCGGTCATGTTTTTTGGGCTGATTTTCAAGAGTTCCTTTTTGTCAATGGTATTGTTTAGGGCTTGGCTGTAGATGTCAACCATTCTGCAGTAGTCATCGTCCTTATATCTTCCATCAATTGCAAAATTGGAAAAGCCGATTTCTTTCAGGTATTTTATTTCATCAATCAGCGAAAGCTCGCTGTCGCTGAATATGGTGAGTTCCTCTTTTGAGATGCTTTTATGGAGGGGGTGCTTGTTATTGTTTGAATCGATTAAAAAGTTTTTATATGGTGATTTGGGTTCTTTACCGTAAAGCAGAGGATATCTGGTTTTCATAAGTTCGACATGGCCTTGAACTATCAATTCTATTTTGTCGGGGGTTTTGCAGTATCTTATGATTTCCTCATAGTCCCTTTTTCTAAGTTCCGGTGATATGGTGATGATTTTATAGTTTTCAAGACTGTCTATGCTTTCATTATTTGTTATATTCATGGAATATGGTCCATACTCGCCGGTGAAGCAATTGTTCATTATTGGGATTCTGTAGTGCATCTTGTTTAGGATTCCTTTAACCTTGTTCAAAACTCTAATTAGTTTGTCGTGAGCAATATCTGGCCATTTCCAAATCAATTCGTAATCTTTATTTCTTGAAATTTCATATGCTTCCTTGATGAAGCTGACCATGTAGTTGATATTGTAATCTGCCTTTGAAGTGATGTCTAAACTGTCGTCCTGTGGTGGAATTTCCAGGTACACCCTTTTCACATTCTCAATATCCTTCAGGTGATTCAGGTTATTAGTATAAAATGAGATATTGGCTTCAGATTCTTTAACGGGGGTTTCTTCACGTTCCAATGTAATCTTTTTATAGTCATGGGAGTATAATTCATTAGTCGCTTTTTCCAGATTTTCAAACAGGCTTCTTCTAATCTGGTTGATTTTGCTTATAGGAATGAAAAGTGTTCCATCATAATTGACGTTAATCTGTGTAATCTGATATGGGTAATTGTCGACTTTTGAAAGCTGTTTTTTTATTGTTTCTGCATCAACGCTCTTTTTCAATGGCTTTTCAAAAGGGGTGTTTCCAATAACTTCGCATTCCACTTCCCTTTTGTTTGCAAGTGTCAGCCTTCCTTTAAGTTTTGGAAACTTGTTTTTCACTGAAAATGTAAGAATTAGCTTTGATTTAACATAGCTGCTTCCTTTGTTTTCAATTTCTTTCGCTTTTTTGGATAATGCATGTCTTTTTGTCAGATAAACGTCAGATTCATTCAGATCAAAATCACTTTTTTTATTTTGCCATACCTTTTTGACTATCAGCACTTTATTTTTTCGGGTAAAATCCTTGATTTGTTTTTGTTTGCCCTTTTGGAAGTGATTTAGAGTTGTCACTATTGGATTTTGTGATATTTCCAATCCGTAGTCATTTTCATTTTTAACAATCAGCAGTCCGTCACCCTTTTCTGGAATGCTTTGGATGTAATCATATAGCTTGACTGCAATCTGATTTTTCCTGTTTGATATCACTTTCCCGATTTTGAGTCCGACATGGCCTGCCCTTATGCTTCTTCTTGACTCATTGTTAAACTGGCCTTTGGTAAATCCTCTGTTGAACGCCAAGCTGATTTCTTCACTTTCGGTTTCCTTATGGCTTTTTAACTTATTCAATGCCTTTCTGTAATTGCTTGTTACAATGGCAAGGTATTCCTTGCTTCGCATTCTTCCTTCAATTTTGATGCAGCTGATGTTCAGCTCGGATATCTCTTTCAATTGATTGAATAGGCTTAAATCGCAGGGAGAGAGATAATAATCCTCTTTTTTGATGCCGTCTATTCTGTATTTTTGGCGGCAAGGCTGGGCACAGGTGCCTCTGTTCCCGCTTCTTCCTCCTTTGAAACTGCTCATAAGGCACTGTCCGGAATAGGAATAGCATAACGCCCCATGGGCAAATATCTCAAGTTCCATGTTTGTATTTAAGGATTTTATTTCCTCTTTTCTCATTTCACGTGGAAGAACAACCCTTCTGATTCCCTTGCTTTCAAGGTAATCCAGTTTCAGCTGATTTTCACATGTCATTTGTGTTGAAGCATGTATTTTCAAGTCCGGCAGATGTTTGTTGATTAATTCAATTAATCCTAAATCCTGCACCAAAACGGCATCCACTCCGATTGAATATAGCTTTGAGAGATAATTGATTACATTTTCCAATTCGCTTTCCTTAATCAATGTGTTTACGGTAACGTAAACTTTGACATTATGCATGTGTGCAATGTTTACTGCATCGCGGATTTCATCTAATGTAAAGTTTTCAGCGAACTTTCGGGCGCCATAATTTTTCCCGGATAAATAGACTGAACTGGCTCCTGCGTTTATTGCCACTTTCAGGTGTTCCATCGATCCGGCCGGTGCAAGCAATTCTGGAATTCTCATCATTTGTCCTCGTGTAATCTGCCTTCAATATAATTGCCTTTGTTAATGTAGGACTGTGAGAAATCCATAATCTGGTATTTGTATTTGGTAAGCTCCTCTGCATCCTTGTTTTTAAGGCTTTCATTGTAGATTGATAAAATCTGGGAAGTGTATTTCTCATTGGAGTATCTGCAGTCAAGAATCAAGGAGTCAAGTCCCAGTTCTTTAATTTCGTTCATTTCCTCAATCAGGCACAAACAGTCCTTGTTTATGATGTGGCTTTGCCTGTTGTAGTCGAAAAATATCTTATACTTGAATTTTTTCCTTTTCTTGTCTTCTAATGTGGCATAATCAGCATTATTTGAAATGATGAAGTCTTTGCCGTCATTCAGGTTGGTGAAGTCGTCTTTGCTCACGATGACTTCCAGGTTTCCGTTCACAATCATCTCCAAATCGATGTTTCGGTCATGGTTCTTGCATATCAGTTCCCTGATTTCCCTTCCTGAAAGTTCGGAGGATAATATTAATGAGCTGAATCCCGCTTCGTTCAGATCACGAACGCAAAAGCTGTTCCAGACATTCAGGTTGTGGTTTCCATAAATCGGACAGTCGAATATTTCACCCATTCCCGGAAAGTCTCCCATCACTGAGATGATGATTCCTTCATCTTCAAGCTCTTTTACTATCTCGCTGCACTTGACGGCTTCCTCTTGTGAAATGAATGATGATAAAACCCATACGAATTCGGTTGGTGAGGCCATCAGACTGCCTTTCATCAGTGTCTCCTTGATATTGGCGAAGTAGTCGTCAGGGTTGTTGTAATGGCAGTTACCGTCAAAGTATATTCTTTTCAGGTCAAATCCTGAAGCCGCCTTGATTTGGTTAATATCATCGATGAATATTGATAGTTTAGGTGTTTTCCTTTTAGTTCTGCATTTAATGTTTTCATAGTCTTCAACGAATTTGGCAATGTTTTTGCGAACTTCCTTGACTGCTTTTTTGGTTGGAGTATAATGGTTTTTCAAAAGGTCGGTTGCATTGTCAAGAATCTCACGTCTGATTTGGTTGATTTCACCAATCGGTATGAAGATATCTTCAGGCATGTTGTTGAATCTGATGTTTTCAATGTAGAACGGTGTACCTCCTGTCTTTTTAAGCTGATTTTCAATTATCTCTTCAGTCACAGGTTTGTTTTTAGCCTTTTCGAATTTGCCTATGGTCTTGTGCCTGAAGTTAATCAGTTCACCGTCCACGTGATATTCAACCTTTGTAAAAAGGTTCAGTTCTTCATCCCAAGTCAGGGACAGGTTGATTGGGACATTGTTTTTTATTGTTTCCGTTTCAAACTGTTTCAGGTAATCGTGAGTGGATTTGGAGTAGCTGATGAACACTTCGGTTCCTACCTTGACAAGTCGTGTTGTGTCTATTACAATTTCATTTTCATCCTGCTTTATGATCTTGTCAAGGTATATGCCCTTGATTTTTCCGTTGTATTTGAATGCGATTCCATCTCCTGGCTCTAAAATAATTGGAATCTCCTTGTTTTTGATTTCGATGGTGACTTTTGTATCCTCGATGTTGGTGATGTCCCCGATGTATAGGCCTTCATGGCCTGAATGACCTCTTCCCATAACATCTCCAGGCTTGTCGCCCATCATGTATCCATTGGTAAAGTGTCTGTTGAAAACAAGGTGTAAGTCCTTTTTGTAATCTCCTTCATTTCCGTCCAGGAGATTTCTATAACTGTTTACGATGGTTCCGATGTAGTCTCCAGATTTCATTCTGCCTTCAAGCTTCAGGGATTTCACTCCTGCATCTGAAATCTCCTGCAGATGGTCATAGGTTGCCAGGTCATGTGTTGAAAGAAGGTATCCGTTTCCGATATTGTATCCTCTGTATTTTAATCTGTATTCCCTTCTGCATGGCTGGGCGCACGCTCCACGGTTTCCGCTTCTTCCGCTGTTGTAGGAGGACATATAGCATTTTCCGCTGACGCAATAGCATAACGCCCCGTGGCCAAAGACTTCAAGGTCCATATTTATATTGTCTTTTTCAAGCTGCTCGGATGTTTGCCTGATTTGTTCAATATTGACTTCCCTTGGAAGGACTATTCTTTTGATGTTGTTTTTGTAGGCCCATTTGATTGATGAATAGTTGTTTATTCCCATCTGTGTTGATGCATGAACTTCCAAATCAGGAATGAATGTCTTCAAAAGCCAAATCAATCCGAAATCCTGCACAATTACTGCATCCACTCCTATCCTGTATAATTCAAAGAGGTAATTCAGGACATCAACGATTTCGAAGTTGTTGATTAGTGTGTTCACTGTCACATGTATTTTGGCGCCGTTCATGTGGGCATAATTCACGGCCTTTTTGATTTCTTCCATTGTAAAGTTTTTAGCGTAAGCTCTTGCACCATAATTTTGCCCAGCGATATAAACTGCATCCGCACCTGCATTGACAGCTATTGTCAATACTTCCGGTGAACCTGCAGGGGCCAGTAATTCTTCTAAAACCATTTTAATTTTACACCTTGTTGATTATTCATTAATATTTTTGGAATTAATTATATATTAAATTAAAACATATTCTATCTTATGTATATTGTATTCGAGGGAATCGACGGCGCAGGAAAATCAACCCAAATTCAAAATTTAAAGGAATGGCTGGAGGCCAACGGTTTTAGGGTTGAAACATTGGTTGAGCCTACAGATTCTGAAGTCGGAAAACTTATTAGGGAAATATTGAGGCGCCCTGATGCCCAAACAGATCATGTTCAAAAAGTTCTAGCCCTTCTTTTTGCAGCAGACAGGATGCTGATAATGGACAAGCTTGAAGACAAATCCAAAATAATCATTTCAGACAGGTCTTTCATTTCAAGTCTGGCTTATCAGGAACCTGCAGAATGGGTAGAGGTTTTAAATACATATGCTAAAAAACCGGATTTGTTGATTTTATTGGATTTGGATGTTAAAAAATCCGTTTCAAGAACTTCCGGTGAGGATACTTTTGAAAATGAGGAATTTTTGACTGGAGTTAAGGAAAATTACCTAAAATTGGCTGAAAACTATACTCATGAGATAATCGATGCAAACAACGGGCCAAACAAGGTATCTTCCGATATAAAAAAAGCGGTGGCACCATATCTTGGAATCTGCCCTGATTGCATTTTATAATTCTTTTATAATTTTATGGTGTAAATTAGGAATCAGAATATTTTATAGTTATTTTTACGGGGAATAATGTCAATAATTTCTATTCGGTGATTTTTTTCAGAAACGTAGAAAATTATCCTGTAATTCCCACTCTAGCCCTATGACATTTAGGACATTTAGTACTGTTTAATTTTTTGAAATCATCATCATAGGGATTTTTGATAATTTCAAAATACTTTTTATCAATTCTTAAAAGTAATTTTTTGTCTTTTTCATGTTTTTTTAAAAATTTTTTAACCCTGTCATGCTGGAATAGTTCATATTTCATTTTCTAAGCTCATTTTCTAATTTTGATATTCTTTTTTCTAAATCTGATAATGTTATTTCAGATACATTATCTAAACTCCCATTTTCAAATTTTTCTATATCCTTATTATATAATTCCGCTTCTTCATCAGTAAAATCTTCATTTTCATAATAATATTCAATTAAAAAGGTTATAACATCATTAAATGTGTCATTTTTTGATGCCAATTTAGATAAAGATTCATGAGTTTTTTCAGAGATTTTAATAGTTTTAGTCATCATTGGATATCCACCAATATATGGTATACTAAGTATACTATAAATAATTTTCTAAATGATTTTAAAATATTGTTTTTCTAAATTAAATAAGAATCTTTATTTATATCATTAAATAATAAGTATTATAAAGTTTTTGTAAGAAATTAGACCAATATTGTTAATTAAAAGCAATTTTACTAATTATAAACAATTTATTTAAATTAATAAAAATAAAAATAGAACAAAGAATCTGTGATTCCTTGTGAAAAAAGTTAGAGAGTATTTAAAGTTATTTTTTTCCTTCTAATTCTTCTAGTCTTTCTTGAATTGCATTAACTAAAAATTCTCTTGCTTTTAAAAGTTCTTCATATTCCCCAATTATTTTAGGGCCGAATTCAGTCTGTTCCAGTTTAATGTCAAACTTTTCAAACGCATGAGCCAGCATGGCTTCGCCAACACCGTTGGGTAAGCCCATTTCAAACTCTTCTTTTTCTTCAACCATTTAATTTTCCTCCATGTATTCTCTTACAGGAGCAAAGAATTCAATCAAGAAGTCTTTGATTCCATTTTTCAAGTCCATTGGGTGCAAGTTTCCTTCCCCAAACTCTTTAATCAGTTCATCATGTGTAAGTTCAATGTCTCCACCGAACTTTTCAGGTCTTTTGATAAGTAAAGTATCTTGATTAGCGAAAACAAAAGTTTCTGCAATTTCAATCATAGGATTGCCTTCAATTTCTCCCTGCGGGCAGTAGCTTTTGTTGATTTTTTTAGTGATTACTTCTACGGAATCATCCACTGCAATGTAGTTTCCTTTACTGGATGACATTTTGGCATCGCCGTCAAGACCATGCAATAGAGGTGTGTGGATACAGACAGGAACATTTTCACCTATCTTTTCCAGGTTTTCGCGTGCAAGCATTTGGATTTTTCTCTGTTCCATTCCTCCAAGTGCAATGTCAACATCCAAAGCCGCCATGTCTACAGTTTGCATTATTGGGTAAATTACGCTTGCAACTTTTGGATTGTCGTCCGCACGACTTACCTGATCCATACTTCTTCTGGCTCTCTTTAAAGTGGTCATTGTAGCCAACTGATAAACTTTATCGGTATATTCAGGTTCTAACTGGAATGAGGAACCTAAAACGTATTCTGTTGTTTCATCAAGCCCTAATGCCTGGAAACATTTCTTGTTGTATTCTGCGGTTTCGGCAATTTCTTCGATGGTTCCTTTTCCATTTAAGAATGCGTGATAATCGGCAAGAAGGATTTTAATCTTAAAACCTAAGCTTTGCAATTGTTTTAATTTTTGCACGGTTACTGCATGACCTAAATGGATTTTTCCGGAAGGTTCATAACCTGTATAAGCTATAGGTTCATCTTTTTCGAGAACTTCTTTCAATTCTTCTGTGTCTATAACTTCCAATGTTCCTTCTTCAATTAACTGAATTTTTTCTTCAATGTTCATGGTATCACTTAATTCACTAAATAAATGTAATCGTCAATTTTGATAAGTCTTATTTCATCGCCAATCTCGCAGTCTGAAAGTTCCTCTTTCATTTCCAAATCTACTGCGGAGTAATCGACAGGATCCAATATCTGGATTGTCTTTGGAGATTTTGATATGATTGTGGTAGTTTCTATTTCCTCTTGCTTTTTGACAAGTTCAATTTCTTCCATATGCTTTAGGGGAATGGAATGCTTCTTGCTGTCTTTGATATCAGTGCAGGTCACTCTGTTTTTATCGATATCATTCACCTGTAAAAGCTTATTTTCGTATCTGATGATGTCTCCGAGTTCAAATTCGGGGATTCTGACGGAAATCCAGATTCTGTAGAGTCCCTTTCCGGTGGATTTGTCTTCGCTTATGAGTCTTGGAGATTCCTTGATTGTTCCTCCGAATTCGTCCTTAAGCGCTTCGGCCACTTTGCGGCCAGTTTTCAGAGAGCCGATGTAATAGTCATATCCTTCTTTCAATTTAGCTATCTGAGGGCAATATGCAAGCTTGTCCTTTTTGCTTTGCTTAATCAGGGTTCTCTCAACAACTTCATCTGCTTTTTCATATTCCTCTTTTTTGATGTCCCTTGAATCTGCCCTGAACTGAATTACCGCTTCATAATATCCTGCCTGCAGTTTGCTGCATGTTGGGCAGACGGTCTTCAGTATTTTCACTTCAGTTTCCTGAGTCTCTTCAATTTGTGTGCCTTCGACTTCTCCAACAACTTCGACATAGCAGCTGGCTATTGTCCCCTTCATCTGGTCAATTTCAAGGTTGATTATCTCATTTGAGACTTCGTCTGATATCTTTATGTTGCGTTCGAGTGCCCTGTAGATTATTTCCTCTTCTGGAATGAACTCTTCTGACCATTTTCCCTCTTCGAGTTTGCTGTTGCAATGGCTGCAGATTTGAACTTCAATGCGTTCAGGCAATTCAATCATCTGAAAATCTTTTAAAAAGCAGTCTATGCAGATGTTTCCAACCATTTTTTTGTCAGTACTTCCACACTCAACACAAAACATAGTATCGATAAAAATAAGTAAAAAGGTAAAATTATAATGATTTTAAAGGTGCTGTTGCACCGCATGCAGCACATTTCAATAGGAATATTCTACCTTCTCTGATAATTCTGGTATCCGGCCTGTTGCATTCGTGGCAAATTACGTATTTGTCTACATAATCTTCGATTCTTTCATTGATTAGGTAGTGGGTAAATTTACCTTGCAGGATTGCTCTTTGGCCTTCAATGTTTCCAGCAGTACCTAATTCCCTCATTAAGAATTTCAATAAATGTTGTGGGTCTCTGTTTAGGCCTTCTGCAACATCCTTAAAGTTTTTAATGAATGTCCTATTACCTTGGATATCTGAATAAGCTTTAGGAATTTTGAATCTTTTGTGTTCAAATACTTCTGGAGGTAATTGGTCTATTGCTCTTTCTAATAAATCTTCGTATTTATCCATATTATCTCTCCGTAAAAATTAGTATAAGTATAATATATTAAATTTTATTTTAATCATTTATTAATGTATTGCTAATTCATTAAAAAATAAAAAAGTTGGATATTTAAGATGATGATAATCTTTTGTAATATCCTGTGGTTGGTTCATAGATTACTCCTTTTTGCTTGAGGTTTCGAACGATGCTTCTGACTTTCTCTTCGCTAAGTCCGAATTTTTCATTCATGTTGGTTATTAAAACATCGATTGGAGCGCTTCCAGCATATTCCTCTTCAAGGTTGCCGATTTCTTCGGTTACTCTTTGCAGTTTATCCCTTTCGGATTTTGCAGGTCTTCCTTCCAATACTTCAATATCCATTTCACCGGTTTCAGGATCAACACCAACCTCTTTAAGACATGATAACTGCAGGTCAACAGCCTTTTGAGCGTCTTCCCTGTCAACTGTGTCTTTAAGCTTGATTTTGGCGCTTGCCTCTGCAAGACGGATGATTGCCTCAAGCTGCCTTGCGGTAATCGGCACGGCTGACTGCTCTTCAGGGTTGTTGTTCCTTGTGCTTACATAGAATTCCTTCAATACTGTAATTGCCTCATCAGTCAATCTAGGGTTAACTGTTTTACGGGCGTATGCAATATATTTCCTGAGCAGTTCGGGTTCGATTTCATATTGGATGGTATTTTCCTTGTGTATTTTCAGAATATGGTCCGCCAGCTCGGAATCCCCTTCTCTGGTTGGCTTGTCTTCAATGACAAAAATCAAATCGAAACGGGAAATGATCGGTGCGGGCAAATCGATTTGCTCTGCAAGAACTTTGTACCTGTCGAATCTTCCGAATTTAGGGTTTGCCGCTGCAAGAACTGAACATCTTGAGTTCAGTGTTGCCATGATTCCCGCCTTTGCGATACTTACGGTCTGCTGTTCCAGTGCTTCGTGGAGCGCGGACCTGTCTTCGGATCTCATTTTGTCCAGTTCGTCAACACAGACGTTACCCTGGTCCCCAAGCACCAATGCACCTGCCTCAAGAGACCATCCTCCAAGCTCGTCTCTGACTGCTGCTGCGGTCAGTCCTGCACCTGTTGTACCTTTACCACTTGTGTAGATACTTCTTGGAGCCAGTTTGGAAACATATTTCAATATTTGGGACTTACCGATACCTGGGTCCCCAACAATGAGGATGTGAATGTCTCCCCTTAGCTTGGTTTCATCTTCAAGCTGCTTTGCGGCCCCTCCGAAAAGCTGCAGTGCAATAGCTTCCTTTACCTTTCTGTATCCCTTGATGGATGGGGCTGTTGATTTGATGATTTTTTCGTAAATGTAAGGATCTTTTGATAATTCAATAATCTTTTCTTCGTCCTCTTCGGAAAGCTGCAGTTCCTCGAATTCCTGTTCCAGAGGTTCAATGTGGTTAACGTAGATGTAATTTTTGAACTTTCCGCTTCTTTCCTCTCTGAATGTCTTCAATGTTCCGGTTATCCTTACCTTGTCACCGGGATTTAATTTGTCTACTAAATCATCTTCCAAAATCATCAACATCTGTTTTGGCTCTGTTCCACCGGATAAGTTCTCTAAAGGTTCCTGCATTCTTGCAGTCTGTGTATCGATGTATTTGGACTCTTCCTGGAGCAGTCTGAAGGACCTTCCACCACATTCGCTACACAATGACGGTTCGATAATGGTGTTTCCAGAGGTCTGCTCGACTTCATGCAGTCTCATGCAGCCTCTGCACTCGAATACTCCTGTTTCGATACGTGGCCTTATTTCATCTGTCTTTCTCACGATTCCATCTGCCGCAACGAATGTTCCGATATATTTACTTAGAAGGGTCTTTAATGGAATCACGTTGGTTAGATTTTCAAAACGGATGTGAATATCAGCATCCTTAACTAGCGGGTCGATGTTTTTGATAGCTATTTGGGCGGCATTGATAACCTCCTCAGGTTTGTCTATCAGCAAATCCGCCAAGTCAGGATCAAACAGTTCCAATGCTTCGTAATCTACATTGAGTGATCTCTCATCAGGGTATTTTTCAAGTATTTTGAAAACATCATCCTTGTATGAAGTGGAAAAGAACTCTTCAAATTTTGCAATTGATGTCTGTGATTTAGTAGTAGAATTCATTATCTATACTATTATTTTTTCTAGTTAAAAAATTATTTGATTTTCAGGAAGTGGTGATTGAAATTTCATGTAATTTTTCAATGGTCAGGGGTCAAATTTTAGTTCTACTCTTTAAGTTTCCTTTAATTTTTAGGCTTTGTAGAAATCCTATTTGATTTTTGCAAAAATTTTTTAAAAATTTATTTT
>NZ_CAMVEE010000036.1 GCF_947166415.1 uncultured Methanobrevibacter sp.
ACATTGCCACCAAAATTGATTTTCCCTTTAACAAAATCCATACACCCCCGAAAGTTTTCAGTTGATACAATATGTGTTAGAAATGGAATATATTTGTTTTGAAAAAAATAGGAAGGGTGAATATTTTTTTACATAAATTAAAATTATATGAATATTTTCAATTGAAAAAACTGGAAAAAGTTATTGATTAAATTTTGAATTTTACATAGTAATATGAAAAAAAATATAATAATAATAAAAAAGAAAGTTATACCGTAATAAAAGTAAGGTAAAAAGACATGAAAAAACAAATTGCAATATTTCTAATGATTTTATTAATAGCTACACCATTCCTTCAGGGTGTAACTGCGACAAAAACTGTTTTCATTACAACAGACAATGTCGTGAATCAGGAACAGGACTTAAAAGTGATAAATTCTATTAAAAATTATGTAGAAGAGCTCAGCGGTGGCGAACTCCAGGTTGTTGTAGACAATCAGGCCCCTGCAGCCGGGGAAGGTTACCGGTCAATACAGGTGACAAGTGACATCAGTATAGATTTGGCGGCTTGTGATGCTGGAAACTTCCTGCAGTTAGCGGACTACAGTGCAAAAGCAAATAAAACCATTATTTATGTGAATACTGGAGATTATGATTTGGACAATTCTTCAAACTTCCTTAGAAGAGCATGGGATGACAACTATTCAAATTATACTCTTGCAGGCATTAAGGATCCGGGAACATTCCTGAAAAATTCTGGAATATATTATGTCCAGCCTGCAAAGGAGTTCCCTGACAACTACAGAGACGGCCATCTTGACAAATATGATGAAGAAATGAACAAGCAAATCGCAAAGGAGATAGTTGATATTATTAATGCTCATGATAATGACACTAGAATACTCAGCGATGAATTGATTGTGAAAAACAAAATCAGTCCGGCAGGAATGGCCAATGCAAGTAAAATATTGGTGAACAGCCAGGACAAAGAATTGAAAGGACCATTCGGACCTTATACTGGACCTCAATTACTATATCAAACAAGTTCCTATCTGAACGGTAATGGAATAGACGTTCCAAAAACATATAAGGAACCTGAAAACCCTATGGGCATTTCATTTTTGACAAAAGGATCATATTCAGTATACGAATACTTTGAAATGGCAGGAATAGTTAAAAATTATATGGACGAACATGGGCAAGCTCCTGATTCAATAGAATACAAAGGAGCCCACATAGGTTATTATGATTTGTTATACAACTTTGCAAAAATAACACAAAACCATACTGACGCGAAAAATATGGGCTTTGAAAGTGACTACAGCTTCGATAAAGTCAATGATTCAATATTGCTGCATGTATTCCCAGTTGTTTTAATAATAATCGTATTATTCCTGGTATATACAGGATATAACAGAATTAGAAGAAGAAGGTAAATTTATGAAAAGATATATTGCAGAACTAATAGGAACAATGGTTCTCGTATTGTTCGGATGCGGAAGTGCAGCCATTGCAGGTTCCTCATTGGGCGTTTTAGGAATCGCATTGGCTTTTGGCCTCGCCATTGTGGCGATGTATTATGTGATTGGCGAAATTTCCGGATGCCACGTCAACCCTGCAGTTTCAATCGGAATGTGGATTGACGGAAGAATTAATGCAAAGGAACTGATTATGTACATCAGTTTCCAATGCATAGGTGCAATTATAGGTATCGCCATGCTTGCAGCGATTATCAACTGCGCTCCAGGCCTCGGAGGATTTGCCGCAACAGGATTATGGGAAAACGGATTCGGATCAGCTTCCAGTGTTGGCCTTAACGTATTTGGTGCAATAATTGTAGAGATTATCTTAACTTTTGTATTTGTATTCACCGTTCTTGGAGTTACCAAAAAGGTGGAAAATGCTTCCGTTGCAGGCATTGTAATCGGTTTAACCCTCGTATTCGTTCATATCATGGGAATTCCATTAACCGGCGCATCAGTTAATCCGGCACGCAGTTTGGCTCCGGCATTATTCTTAGGGGGACAAGCCCTAGAACAAGTGTGGGTATTCATTTTATCCCCAATAATCGGAGCAATCATTGCAGGAGTAACCTATAAAGGATTAATTTCAGAGGATGCCTAAATCCTCTACTTATTTTATTTTTTTTCAAAAAACAATTTTTATAGAATAGCTATCTCACTTTTAAATTCATCAATTTTAATGGCTTAATTAAAATTTAAATAATATCTCAAAGATACATTATATATAAGGTGAATATATGAAAATCGTTGTTGCAATTGGAGGATCAATTTTATTGAAGGAATATGATTGTAAAAAATTCCAAGAATACAGTGCCATTTTAAAAGATTTATCTAAAGAACATGAATTATTTGTTGTTGTAGGTGGTGGAAAGCCAGCAAGAGAATACATCAGCGTAGTTCGTGACTTAGGCGCTGGAGAAGCACAATGTGATGACATTGGAATTGAAGTTACAAGAATTAATGCAAAATTAATGTTATCCGCGCTTGGTGATGCGGCTTATCAAAGAGTTCCTCATAACTTCCAGGAAGCATTGGAATTCTCAGCTACCGGAAAGATTATTGTAATGGGCGGAACCGAACCTGCACACAGTACTGATGCGGTATCTGCAATTTTAGCAGAATTCGTTAAAGCTGACAAGCTCATCAACTTAACATCCGTTGATGGAATGTATACAAAAGACCCTAACAAGTTCGAAGATGCAGAGCTTGTTCCTGAAATTACCGCAACAGATTTGCTTGAGTTTTTAAGCGGAAAAGACGTGAAAGCGGGCACATATGAATTCTTTGACACAACTGCAGTTCAAATGATTAAAAGATCCAATTTAGAAACCGTCATTACCAATGGTTTTGAACCTGAAAACTTGATTAAGGCCGTCAATGGCGAAAATATTGGTACCAAAGTCATTAATGAGTAGGTGTTCAAGTGGAAAATCTCGTTGATATCGGTTTAAACCTGATGCACAAGTCATTCAGGAAAGACCGTGTGGAAATAATCGAAGAAGCCAAAAAAGTTGGCGTGAGTCAATTCATCATTACGGGAACCAATGTGCATTCCAGCCAAATTGCAGCAGAATATGCATCAAAATATCCTCAGACATTGTTTTCAACATCAGGAGTTCATCCCCATGATGCGAAAACATGCAACGGACATACAATCTTTGAATTGGAAAAGATAGCTAAAAATGACTGCGTTGTTGCTATCGGTGAATGCGGTCTTGACTACAACAGAAATTTCTCACCTCATGACATTCAGAGAAAATGGTTTGAAGCACAAGTGGAACTTGCAGAAAGAATTGGCAAACCATTATTTTTGCATGAACGGGAAGCTCACAAAGACTTGTATGATATCCTAAAAAGACATGACAGCGTGATTGAAAAATCCGTTGTTCACTGCTTTACCGGAACCAAACAGGAAGCGCAAAACTATATAGATTTGGGCTGTTACATTGGTGTTACCGGATGGATATGTGACATGAAAAGGGGAAGGGACTTGCAGGAAGCTGTAAGCGCAATACCACCAGAAAGGTTAATGATTGAAACCGATGCCCCCTTCCTGATACCAAAAAACTTTGATGAAAAGCCTAAGAAAAACAGGAACGAACCGAAATATTTACCTCACATCCTCAATACTATTGCAATGTGCATGGGTGTTGACGCGGAAGAACTCGCAAATCAAGTTAACAAGAATACTAAAGAATTTTTTAAAATATAGGAGATGAAAATATGGCAGTAGAACCTCACAAACATTGTCCAATATGTGGAACCCCGATTCCACTGAATGAACTCGTATGCTCCCCAGATTGCCAAACAGTTTGGGATGGAAGATTAAAACAAAGAAAAAGATCACAGATAATCTTATACATTGTAATAGCAATCTTTTTAATTATATGGGCAGTGATGACTTTCGTTAAATAGTGATACAATGATTCTGACTTCATCAAATACACTAGAAACAAAAAAAATAATTGAATATAAGGGATTGGTAACCGGCGAATCACTTATTGGAGCTAACATTTATAAAGATTTATTTTCAGGTGTAAGGGATGTTGTAGGCGGAAGAACCTCCCAATATGAAGAGGAACTGCAAAAAGCGCGAGACATTGCTCTTACAAGTATGGAAGAGAAAGCCGAAAGCTTAGGGGCAAACGGAATTGTTGGCCTTAAAATTTCTTATGATAATCTGGGCGGAACTATGGGAAATACAATACTTGTAACCGCTTATGGTACCGCAATAAAATACGAATAAAATGAAAGTTAGAAGAAAAGAAGTGGAGCATCTTAAGGAGGCCGTGCTCTGCATCGGATGCGGTACGCTGGCCGGCCTTGGAGTATACGGCATATTCCTGTATTTCAACATAGCCATTTTCGGCTGGAACTTGGGCCTGATTTTTGCACCTTTAATTGCAGGATATGTTGAAACATATTTGGCCATCAAATATATCGGAGAGGATATTGGAGCAATAAGCGCATTTATCCTTTTTGCATATACTACATTTTACAGCTTCATTTTGAAAAATCCCACACTTGGATTCAATGTAATAACAATCGGGTCAATAGTTGTGATATTGCAGGCCGCATTCCCAACACTAATCAACTATATTCTGCTTGTTGTGGGGCTGGGAATCATATCCTACATCTTAGGATTTTTTAAATCAATAACCAGATACCTCTATAATAAAATAGGTCCATTTATAGCTGAAAAGATTCTCAAAAGACCTCATAAAGAAATTAAGGACGAAATTACTGAATTTAATGAGGAAAGAAGCAACAAACTCATCAACAATCTTGATTTCATATTCATCACCAGCACGGATGTCCTGAATAAAAAAATCAAGAACCTTGGCCAGTTTCATGCAACAACAATCATTGAAAAGGACAAACACCTCGTACATGCTAATCCTGAAAAAACAGAGGAAGACACCTTAAACAGGCTTAAACAGGGAAAGGACAAAACATTAATCCATCTTGCCGAACAGATAAATGCTGCTGGCGGAAATTGTGTAATCGATTTGGACATCCAATACAGCCTGATTGGACTTGGAGGCGACAGCTATCAGGTCAGTGCAATGGGTACAGGCGTTTATGTATATGATGGTGATCCTTTGAACTGAATGATTGATTAAACACCACTTATTTTCTTTAGATACGGGATTTTGCTTAACAGGAATGTCAGTCCCCATGAAAAGAGCAGAACCATAACCAATAAGAAAGGAATCCATTTGAATGGATTTCTGGCAAATATAGGAATTGTCTTGTCCAATTTCAAAAGAACCCAAATCGGGAAATAATGGGTTAAGAAAATACCATAGCTGCAGATGCTGATTGAAAAAATAATTCTGCCCAATTTTGAATCCTTGATGAAATAGTAGATTCTGCTTAAAACAGACCCCTTATTCCCTTCGCTGTATTTTGCATGATATTCAACAAGCAGATAAAGGCCTATGGATTCAAATAAAGGTATGAGTGTCCAGTAATAATCCTTAAATAGAATCTTATTGGTGATGCAATACATTGAAATGGCCAATGAAATTAAAAATATTGCCGCACCCGCAATCATCATGGACTTGTTGCCGATATTGAATTTTTTATTGGACAGGTAATAGCCCAGGACAAAGTAACCTAAAAACCTTGCAAAATAGCTCAATTCAAAATTTCTAATTGGATAAAATCCAAATGTGTTCAATATTACAGTAAATAGCCATATTGCCAGGAAATATTCACACCCCTTAATTCCATATTGCTGAATAAAAGCGTTTATGATTGGAATGAACAGGTATATTCCAAGCAATGTCCAGACAAACCATACGAAACCATCAAAAAATATTATTCTATAAACATTATACAGATTCTGGGTATATCCTAAATAGAAAAACTTGAAAAGAAGGTATATTACAGCCCAAAATGCAAATGGAATTAATACTCTAGAATATCTCTTTTTAAAAAAGCTTTTAAGTTCGTATGACCTGTTTAACAGCAAAGCTCCGCTGATCATAAAAAACAATGGCACACCCATGTTTCCGAATGCCTCAAGGGATGAGGAAAAAGTCCAAAAGAGTGAATGGGCCACTTCGGCGTGAGAAAAGTGTCTGCATATATGAATCAATAATACAAAAATTATTGCCAAAGTTCTCAATTCATCAAAATAGAAAATTCTCCCTTTTGTTTTAGCCATTTAATCACTGCTCTAAGTCTATAATAATCATTTATTAAACTAACTATAAATACTTGAGCCCAAAAGCCATATCTGTAAATTTTATTTAAATTAGGTGCTGTAATAACATACAGCCCATATCATATCTAATTTAACTCATCCAATCTTTTTTTGAATTGGTCATTTTTGCTGCAATTGCCTATGGCTTTCTTTAAGATTTCTTTTTCACTTTCCACATCATTCTGCCTTTTATAAATGCTGGCTAAAGCTTCATAAGCCTTTACGGAATCAGGCAATGTGAAAATGACCTGCCTGTAGAGATCAATAGCTTCGTCCAGTTTGCCCTTATCCTCCAGATATTTTGCCTCATTCATTAGATTTGCTATGTTTTTCAGTTTGCTGTCCTCTTTTTTAGGTTTTATTTTTCCTTCAACATTTTTGAGTTTATCGAATATGTCTGATGCAGCATCCGCATCAAAGTTTTCTCCAACTTTCCTGTCTCCACTCATTTTATCACCTCACGGTAAAATTCCAAGCATCTTCAATGCAATATAGAATACCAAAATTGAAAATATGATCTTTAATTTCTTTTGCGGGATTTTATGAGCAAATTTGGCTCCTACTGAAGCTAATGGGACTGAAAATGCCGCAATCAATGCAAAGTTAATGAGGCTGACATAACCTATTGAATATGGAAATGTGCTGACGCCCCATCCTGAAACCATATATGACAAGAACCCTCCAATTGCGGTCAGACAGATAAATACCGAGGATGTGCCAATCGCCTCAATCAATGAAAATCCTAAAAGCGCAGTTAGAATAGCTATCAGGAATATGCCTCCGCCGACGCCCAAAAGCCCTGATGAAAATCCGACCAGAAGCCCGATGATTGCTGTTGTAATCAGGTTAAACGGAATCCTTGCTTCTTCCCTTTCCTTGTTTATGTCAATGATGTTTTTAACTGCAATAAATAAAAGCAAACATCCAAAAATTATCTCTAAAACCCCTGACGGCAGAGAGGATGCTACAAATCCCCCAATAGCTCCACCGATTAATCCAAAAATACCCAATCGAATACCTGGCCTGACAATGTTATCCATTGAACGGGTGTGCCTATATGCTCCGCTGAAAGATGTCGGAACGATTATGGCCAGGCTAGTACCAAAAGATATTAAAATAGCCAAATCCGGTTCAACGCCGATGTATTTTAATAAGAAATATTGAAGAGGCACGATTAAAAATCCACCGCCGACACCTAAAAGTCCTGATGCGAAACCGGCACATATTCCTATCAAAATCAATCCTGTGAAATATCCAATCGGGAACATAATCATCATTTATTTAAACTATTAATACTTAAATTATTGTTAATGAAAGTTAATAAAACTATATTACTTGGCGCCATATGCATATTTATTGCAGGAGTAATTTTTGCAACTGATATGCTGAATCCCATCATAAGGCCGATAACTTATCTATTTTTAATGGGATCCTCTAAAGGAAAGGACATAATTTTCTTTGGTTTAGTTGGCTTATTCTTGATATTGTCCCAGGTAATTGGAAGGGAAATGGAATCCACAAAATATCTGAAGATTTCAATCATCATAGGCGTTGTTTTATTGGCTTTAGGAATTCTTTTGGAGATTATCTTCAGACTGCAGATGGGCATTGGGCTCAACACAGTATTCTGTTCCATGTCCAATACAATGAGTTCAACAAGCATCCTGCATACCCACCTGCTGAAAGCCATTTTAGGAGGCGTTTTAGTTAATGTGATTGGGCCTTTTATCCAAAGCGACATTAACACCGGCGTTGGCCTATATTCATATCTTCCAAGCGCCAGCTTTTTAGTGGTCTTTTTGCTGCCTATTTTATTTGCAACACTAGTTCTTGCGATTCAAAAACGTAACTGGGTTACACGAATTTTGCTTGCATTCTTTTCATCATGTTTGCTTATCGGAGCAATCGACGGAGGAATGTGGGGAACACCGGCTCTGGTTGGAATACTCGGACTTTATCTGGTGTACAGAAACGGATATTACTTGACTTTGATTGTCGCCATGATATTGAAAGACGACGAATTGTTCGAAGAAAATGAATCGGTTCAGCCGCCATACAGAAACATCGGATTAAGCGAAGCCAGATACTACTTCAATCGTTTCGGAATATATCTGTTAGTTGTTTTTGTTGTCCTTTTAAGGTTCACTGTTGCATTTGCAGGTGCCGAACCGGATTATTACACTGTGGAAATAGCCAATCCTGCAGACAACATAGATTTAAGCAATTTCAGTACTGAAATAATCAATTATGAAAACAATACCGGCAAAAATACAATAACATATCACATTGACCCATCATACAATGAGATGGAACTTATAAACGATTTGAAAATTCCCCTGAAAGGCAAATGCGATTACTATACAGTTACATGGAATGCCTATTCTTATCTAGAATGATACTATGAGAAAAATATATCTTCTTTTGCCAATCCTTGCCGGAATCATGTTTGGATCCAGCGGAATTTTCGTCAGAACAATAACCCAGAATGGAATCGATTCCACGACATTGCTGTTTTTAAGGTTTTCAATAGCAATCATTCCATTATTGATAGCGATTTTGGCAACAGACAGTAAACTGTTTAGGATTGACCTATCCGACATCCCATTATTTCTAGTTTGTTCAGTATGTATCGTTGGGCTTAACTTATGCTATAACGAATCAATGAATACTATTCCACTGTCTCTGGCGGCAGTGCTGCTCTCACTAGCCCCAATCTATGTCCTGATTTTTGCATACATCTTCTTTGGGGAAAAAATTACCTCCAATAAAGTGATTTGCATGGTTTTGGCCATTTTCGGATGTTTGCTGATGAGCGGAGTTTTGGAAAACAGCATGAATTCAGTGTCTTTCTTTGGGATATTATCCGGCATAGGTGCGGGATTATTCTGGGCAGTCTATCTGATTGCATCCAAAAAATCAATCGAAAACGGAAATCATACATATACAATACTGTTCTATTCAATCATATTCATTTCAATAGCTTTGATTCCATTTACAAATTTCAGCCAAATTGAAGGCTTCATTTCAGTTAATCCACCTTTAGTCACATTATTCCTCATACTGCATTCGACATTTTCATTTGCACTTCCATATATATTCTCTACTGTGAGCTTGAACCATATCGACTCAGGGACATCCTCAATACTGCTTTCAGGATCAGAGCCCTTTGCGGCATTGCTGTTCGGATTAATCTTCTATCTGGAAATTCCATCAGTCATGATGTTTTGCGGATTTATTCTGACAACGATTGCAATGATTATGCTATCTAAAAACGAAAATGCCGCCAATTAATTTTCATAAAAAAACTTATTACTTTTAAAAATAAACCTAAACATATGATTTTAAGCATTATAATTCCTACCTACAATGAAGAGGAATACCTTCCCGTTTTATTGGACAGCATCAAGGAACAGAGTTTTACCGATTATGAAGTCATTGTTGCGGATGCAAATTCAACCGACAATACAAGGCAAATTGCAAAGGATTACGGATGTGTTGTAGTGGATGGAGGTCTTCCAGGTGTTGGCAGGAACAATGGTGCTAAAGTTGCAAAAGGAGACTATCTTTTATTCCTCGATTCCGATTTGAAGCTTACTGAAGATTACCTGAGAGACGTTCTATACGAATTCAAAATGGAAAAGCTTGGAATAGCCATTACCCAAATGCTGCCTCTTTCAAATAAGGTGGAGGATAAGATATTCCATGATTTGGCCAACAAGTTCATGATCGGCGTTGAAAATATCAAACCGCACGGAGCAGGCTGCTATGGCATTATAGCCAGAAAGTCCCTCCATGATGAATGCGGAGGATTCGATGAATCACTTACCTTCGGTGA
Organism: uncultured Methanobrevibacter sp.; assembly: GCF_947166415.1. GTDB lineage: Archaea > Methanobacteriota > Methanobacteria > Methanobacteriales > Methanobacteriaceae > Methanocatella. The sequence goes on from NZ_CAMVEE010000036.1 coordinate 10,049, forward strand.
GGATACCGACTACATTGAAAGACTGGCTAAAAAAGAAAGATTTAAAGTACTTAGAAATGCAAAGATAGGCGTTTCAACAAGGCGTCTTGAAGAGGAAGGAATCCAAACATTGATTCGCCAATATGGAAAAAGTACTTTAAACGATTTCATGGGAGTGAGAACAGAAGCCGATGACCTTAACTACGGCTTTGACCATGGAAAGGAAAGGCTTACAAAATCCAGGCTCGACAGAATATCCAAAAGAAGCGAACAGATAGGTGGCATCATAGAAAGCTATGAAGGGTCAAAAAAAAGAATCAAAACTGTCCAGAATACGTTGAAAAAGACACATAAACGAGAAAGGAAAATTGTTTTTTACTGCGTGTGCGGAGAAGGAATGGGCCACGCCATACGAACCGGCGTAATAGCTGAAAGGCTTAATGAGGTATTTGATGTTTACCTGTTTTCACACAACAGGGCCTATGAATACCTAAGCGAAAAATTCGATAACGTCTATGAAATCGGAGGATTCAATACCGTCTACATAAACAACAAGGTAAGCAATACCCAAACCTTAATCAACGCCCTTAAAAGAAACCCTGATAATTTAAAGTCAGGTTATGAGGAACTTTATAAAAAGGCAAGGGAACTGTCTCCGGATGTAATCATTACTGATTTTGAAATGTATGGAACATACGTATCCAAGCTTTTGGACATTCCTTTAATCAGTCTGGACAATATGCACATCATCACACAGGCAAAAATCGATTATCCTCAAAGCCAAAGGCTTGAAATGCTTAAGGCGAAAGCTGTGATTAAGGCATATGTCGTAAAGCCGAAAGTCCATATCATTACCAGCTTCTTCTATCCCCGCATCAGATCCAAAAAGCATGCGGTAATATACCCTCCTATAATCAGGGAGGACATTCTGAAATTAGAGCCTACAATTGGAGATCATATCATCGTGTACCAAACAAGTAAAGAAAGTCTAAAGCTGGTTAAAAGATTGAAATTGCTTAAAAATGAAAAGTTCATCGTTTACGGATTCAATAAAGAGTTAAAAGACGAAAATCTGACATATAAGCTCTTCAATGAAGACGATTTCTACAATGATTTGGCAAGCGCAAAAGCTGTTGTCTGCAACGGAGGATTCACATTCATCTCAGAAGCGATTTGTCTTAAAAAACCAATCTATTCCGTTCCTGCCCGTGGAAACTTTGAACAGATATTGAATGGATTTTACGTTCAGAAATTAGGCTATGGAGAATATCATGAGCAGATGAGCGTGAAAAAATTAGAAAAATTCCTGAAAAAGCTTCCAAGATATCAGAAAAGATTGGCCAGAGTAAAAAGGACAGACAATGAAGGCATCATTCGCGAATTGATATACAGGGTTAATAAATACTCTAAAAACTAATAGATATAACTCTTTTAAAAAAAAATCTTATTTTGAAATAAAAAAAGTATGATTAAGTGAGTATTTTAAATACTTCAATTAATCAAAAGGGCAAAACTATAATGTCACGCCCATTTCCAATTGTTCAGTTAATTCCTTGTACCTGTTACGGATAGTAACTTCAGTCACACCTGCAATGTCCGCCACATCCCTTTGGGTTTTTCTCTCACCGAGTAAAACGGATGCAATATATAATGCGGCTGCAGCCACACCAGTAGGTCCTCTTCCTGAAGTCAATCCTTTTTCCATTGCTGCTTCGATAATTTCAATGGCTTTGGATTGTGCTTCACCGGAAAGTCCTAGCTCTGATGCAAATCTAGGAACATAATCCACTGGGGAAGTCGGTGGCAATTTAATACCTAACTCACGGGTAAGGAATCTGTAGGTTCTTCCAACTTCCTTTTTAGTAACTCTTGACACTTCAGCGATTTCATCTAAAGTACGTGGCACGTTACAACGGCGGCAAGCGGCATATAATGATGCTGCCACCACTCCTTCAATACTCCTTCCTCTAATCAATTTGTTGTCCACTGCACTTCTGTATACTACGGATGCAGCTTCCCTTACGCTTCTTGGAAGGCCTAATCTTGAAGAGTCACGGTCAAGTTCACTTAAAGCGAATGCCAAGTTCCTTTCAGTAGCGCCGGAAATCCTGATTTTTCTTTGCCATTTTCTTAACCTGTACCATTGTGCACGGTTTCTTGCAGGAATGTCACGGCCATAAATATCCTTATTTCTCCAATCAATCATGGTACTTAAACCTTTATCGTGAATGGTGTATGTAATTGGAGCTCCTACCCTTGTACGTTTATCTCTTTGTTCATGGTCGAAAGCCCTCCATTCAGGACCCATATCCACAAGGTTTTCGTCAATAACTAATCCACAACGAGCGCAAACAACTTCTGCTCTTTCATAGTCACCAATCAATTCAGTAGAACCACATTCTGGACATACAGTTTGTTTATCTTGGTTATACACATCTTCTTGTGCATCTGGTTTTACTGCGGTTTTTCTTCCTCTCATAGGAATCTCTTCCGCTTGTTGTGCTGTGTCTTTTACTTGTTTTGACGTGTTCTCATCCTCCTTTTTCTAGATTTTTTGGATTTTTGTTTCGATACAAATATTTTTTCACCACAATTTTTCATGATCTTTTTCCTATCCGCTGACTTAAACAGACGAATAGAAATGTATGGACGTTTTGTTGGTCCAAAAACATAGCTGACCTTACCTATCTTCTTCTTATTACTGTCAAAAACGATTGCACCTGGTGAGGGTGTTTTGGTAGATCTAGCTATTAATTTTCCAGAATTTGCAATATGCAAACTATTTCCTAAGAATTTCATATAATCAAACTTAACTCAAATCTGTATCATTTATATATTAAGAAAAAAGTAATATATAAACTTATCTGTAATATTTATATATCAAAATTTACTTTATTTAAATACTTTACTATTTTTTTGCAAACCCTACAATTTCAGCCAAAGTTACGCCTTGGGCCAACTTTTCGATGATTGCCGACTCTTTTAATTTGACGCCCAAAACTGAAACCATCGCTTTTGCAAATAGTTCTTTTGGAATTACAACTATTCCAGATTCATCTGCAAAGAAAAAGTCTCCAGGATTGATAATGTTTCCTTCAACCTCAATCGGCTGGTTCAAAGTCCCCAGACCCAAAGCCAAACCGGCATTCGGAACATGATTGCTTGCATATATAGGGTAATCCATATAAAGTAATGCATCCAAATCACGGACGGATCCGAAAACAACTGTTGCCTTTATGCCATTGTTTTTAGCGCATGTTGACGCCAGTTCACCCCAAATCGCTTTGTCATCATCATCAACTTTAAAGAATAAAATGTCACCTTCTCCTGCACTGTCAATGGCCATCGCAGAGGTTCCCCAATCATCGCTGGTAGTTTCAACAGTGTAAATGCTGCCCCAAACCTTCAAATTGTTGATTGGCTTGATTGACTTGATTGTGCCTGACCTGTGTGAGATGCTGTTGTAAGCGTCTGAAAGCTGACATGCAGAAATATTTTCAAGCAGGGACTGGAGATTGATATATTCCTTGTAATTATCCCCATTATACTTTAAGTCTTCAATAGAAACATTATCCAAATCAATGTCTGTTACATCGACTCTTTTATTCAAATTTTTTTTATTCAAAATATCATTTGGAGTTACTGCCATAATTACCATTTCCTCTTTGATATATACTATTATGTAAAATCCAATTTATAAAATATTTTATATATTAGTTTGACTAAATTAATTAATTGTAGTATTATATAAAATACTGATTATTATATGCTCACAAGAGTTTATTACATTATTCATATTATAATTATTATTAATTAAACAAAAATAAAGGAGTAAATCAATTATTAGGGAATATAAAGTGTTAAAAATTAATTTCATGTATATTTAAGCATTAATAAGAAATATCAGGCCCGAATAAGTAACACACTCCAGATGTATTGACTCTTTTTAGTGTATAGTAGGTTTTATTACAAATTATATTATCGTGTAATTTATGCAAGATTATTGCCTAAAAATAATTTAATTTTTAGTATTACATAAATTATCCCGATTAAAGCTTAGGAGGCTTAAAAATGGGAAAAGGTGAAGAATTAACTACAACAAAATACTTAATTCACGCCCAGATAACTGCCAACGGTATTGTTGAAAAACCGGATGTTGTTGGTGCAGTTTTCGGGCAAACTGAAGGTTTACTTAGTAATGATTTAGATTTAAGAGAACTCCAAAGAACTGGTAGAATAGGAAGGATCCAGGTTAACATCCATTCCAACAGTGGAAGAGCAAAAGGAGAAATTGTAATTCCATCCAGTTTAGACAGAGTTGAAACCGCCATACTCGCAGCATCTCTTGAAACAATCAATCGTGTTGGACCTTGTGAAGCCGAAATTCAAACTTTAAAAGTTGAAGATGTAAGGGCTGTCAAAAGGGAACAAGTCGTTAACCGTGCAAAAGAAATCTACAAAAACATGGTTGAAAGCGTCGGTCCTGAAAGCATGAAAATGATTGAAGAAGTAAGGGAAGCAATGCGTGTTCATGAAATCTCAGAATATGGTGATGACCGCTTGCCTGCAGGTCCTAGCATCCACACTTCCGATGCAATCATCGTTGTGGAAGGACGTAGTGACGTGTTGAACTTACTCAAATACGGAATTAAAAACACCGTAGCTGTTGAAGGAGTAAGCGTTCCTAAAGCAATCGGCGAATTAAGTAAAAAAAGAACCACAACTGCATTCGTTGACGGAGACAGAGGCGGAGAACTTATCCTAAAAGAACTATTGCAAATCGGTGATGTGGACTACATTACCCGTGCTCCAAAAGGAAAAGAAGTTGAAGACCTTGAAAAGGACGAAGTATTGATTGCACTTCGTGACAAAGTCCCAACAGCACAGTTCTTGGCAACCAACAATATCCTAAACGAAAACGGGAACAAAAAGGACAACGGCAGGAAATACAACAGAAATTCCAAAAAGCATGAAAAATACAACCGCCGCGAACCTGTTGTAGAAGAGCCTGTTGTCGAAGATGATGAAGTAACCTTAATGAAAGATATGCTCAAGGAATTTGAAGGCACCGGCAGCGGAGCCATTCTTGATGAAGCATTGAACATGACAAAAGAAGTTGAAGTGGAAAACCTCTATGAAGAAATCAAAAACATAGACGGAACCGCCGACAGCGTCATATTCGACGGCGTAATCAGCCAAAGGTTAGTTGACGTAGCTTCCCAAAAAGGAATCAAAAGGTTAGTTGCATTCAAATCTGTCAATATAGTTAAAAAACCACATGACGTGAAACTGATAACCCTTGACTAGATCAAGCTAAATTTAATCAATATGATGAGGGGAATTAATATAAATATTCTCAACATCCCTATTTTTTTAAAAAAAAATAACTTTGAATCACTATTCAAAAACCACCAACTATTTTTTATCAAGCATCAGAAAATATTCTCACCACAAAGATTTCAAACAAAAATAAATTTTAGATTTTTTAAAATAAAGCTTTCATTTTTAACAAAAAAATCACAACTAATAAACTGCAGAAGATAGGGTTATTGAAAAAATTTTTTTTGAAAATTTATCTATTAGTTATTCTATTGTATACTTTACAATAAAAAATCAAATTTCGTGTTCAAAAATATCATAAGAAATGCACGATATAATGAAAATTCTTAATAAAATTCGTCTAAAAATGAAAATGTAAATTAATTATCAAAGAAAAATAATGCCAGGTAAATTTTCATTCTTGAAACAAAAATTCAATAAAAATGAATTAAAAATAAAATCAAAATGATGTAAAAAATATTATACAAAATAATAAAAAAATGTAATATAATATATACATTTTTTATGTATATTCTACTATTTTTTTAAAAAATAATAAGATTTATATAAAAAAATGAATAACCTATATGTGCTTACTAATTTGAGATATTGTTAAAATATCAACAAGAATTAGATAAGTTAATAATAAAATTTTGTTAATAAAAAAATTTTGAAGCAAACATGAAATTCCATGTTGGCTTTAATCTAAAGATAACTTCATACTATTAACTCCAATAGTATTTGATGTGAAACATCAAACTGGTTATTATAAACTATTCACAGGAATGGTTGCCGTTTAGAAGATCATTCTTAATGGTTTTTAATGGCCGGTATATAGTTATTTTTAATATCCGATACTATTTTTATTGACTGATTTTTTTATTAGAAATTTAACGAAATTTTACTTCATTAGATTAAAATTTAACGAAGTTAAAATGAGAAGTAAAAACGAACAAACAAAAGGAATGCGCTTGACAAAGGAAATAGTTATAATGCTAATGTGCCTATTATTAGCATTTTCAGTTTCAATTGTCAGTGCAAATGAGAACCCGACTGTTGAACTAGCAACTGATGAACCTGTCACACTTTCAAGTGTAGATGAAGCTGATTTGGAAATACCAATTGATCAAAGCAACGTCATTGACCAGAGCAATACAATTGAGATTAACGAATCGAGCGAAAGCACGATTGAAAGCAGTGACGGACAGCATCAAAATGAAGTACTGAGTGCAAGCAACAACGAAGAAACCTTAAGAGCCGATTCAATTATCTTAAACGGTGGAACCTTTGCAGAAATCCAAACCGCAATAAACAGCAT
>NZ_CAMVEE010000037.1 GCF_947166415.1 uncultured Methanobrevibacter sp.
TGGTCATCGTCATCTGCACAATCAGGACAAGCACAAAGGTTTATGTCAACATCTTCATTATAATCAATTTCTTCTCTGTGATCATGTACGCTTAAATCAGTATTTTTTTGATAGTCTCTTAACAACTGTTTATCATAATGGCCAGAATCTTCACAGTGAGTTTCTTCACATTCCGGGTCAAAACAGATGTAATTGTAATGCTCAGGATTGCGGCAGTTTTCATCTTCACAATCTGCATCATAACATCTATTTTCCACCATAGTATCACCAATTAAAAATTATTCTAATATATGTTCTAAACCTACTTTGTAAATCATTTCAATATGAAGGTCTGTAAGTGAATATCTTGCCATTTTTCCTTCTTTCTGGTATTTGACAATGTTATTCGCACGCAATATTCTTAGTTGATTTGAAACTGTTGTTTGGTTCAAATCCAGCGCTTCGCAAATATCACAGACACACAAGTCTTCAATACTTAGCAGGGAAATAATTTTTAATCTTGTAGGGTTTCCAAATATTTTGAAAAATTCTGATAGCTCAGCGAATTCATTTTCTTCAGGTATGCGTTCTTTTACACGACTTACAACATCTTCATGGGAGTCAAATATTTCACACATGCCCTCATTATTGTTTTCAAGATTATTATTTTTCATTTCCATCACATATATTATATATTTACATATTATGATATGTTTATGTATTTAAATGTTGTCATGTCATGATATTGTGATATGTTATTTTAAAAAAATAAAGGTGTTACTTTTTGATAACACCGGTTAATGTTCCATCAATGACACAGTCGAAATCGATTTTTTCAAGCCAACCAGCTTTGGTGAACATGTCCATGAAACAAACACCAATTAACTGACCATCTTCTTTTAAGATATCTCCAACAAGAGATTTTACCTCTCCAGTATCAACATCATATTTAGGCATGGACAGTCCGCCCAACAGAACGACAACATCAGAATTCTGAGGATTAGATACCTCATCTTTGAGAACCATACCATAAGGTTTGGATTCAAACTGGTGGCAATCTTCCTTATCCAATAAAGGTATGAAATGGGTTTCCTTGTCCCTTACAGCATAAGCCAACAGCTCTGCAAATGGAGTGCACACCCCCGGAGACCCGACAAATGTAATTTTTTCGGCATCAACCACTTCTTTTTTAAATGTTACTAACTGTCCGTTAATTCCTTTCCAATTTTCAACGTCTTCCATCAAATCACCTCTTCAAACATCAAAATATGTTATGTTTTCCCTCAGATATTCAACATCTTCGACCAGAATGACCTCTTTCGGATATGTTACATTACCTAAAGAATGACTTTCCAAAACAGTGCATCTGAAATCTTCAGTAATATATGCGTCAGTGACATATTCAGAGCGAAGTTTGCTCGCATCGTAATGACTCATCACTACAAATGTTCCATTACCACTAAAAACAGATTTATCCCCTAACGATTTCATCCATTTTAAAGTTTCATTGTCATATCCTTCATAATAAGAACCTGTTTCCACATCCTTAATTATATAGCTCAATGGAATAGGGCCTTCTGTTGATACGGACAATGTTTCTCGATTTTCATCATTCGGAGAATCAGATACATGATATCCTACCACCAATACCAAAGCAGCTATCAAAACAATCAGTATTATAATAACTGTTTTTTTACCCATAAAATCACCTAATCAGAAGATAATATCTCATTTGTAATCTTTGCAGCAGATTCAACCATTTTCGGGCAGAATTCAGTGAATAAATTATTGTCCTTTGCATATTTTACTCCTTCAGGAGTGCTGATATCACATTCCAACAAATCATGACAGATATAAGATCCATTCTCTTTTTTAAATTCATCCATAAATCTGTTGCAAACTTCATCACTTTTTTCCTTATTTTCACCGAACTTCAGCCCCAAAGCCATAAGGGCACCTGTGCATGCCCCACAGACTTCGCCTTTTCGCATTCCGCTTCCAAAACAAGCCCCAATCTTTAGAGCCTGTTCCTTTGAAAGACCAAAATCCTGTGAAAACGCCGCAAAAACAGCTTGCGAACACCTGTATCCGCTTTCAAATATCTGAACTGCATCTTCAATAGAATTCATATTTAATTATTTCGCCGATATCATTAATTAATCTATTTAATAAAAGTATATTTCAGTGATATGATGGATGCAAAGTTGTTTTCTCAAGCCCTGGCCAAATTCCTATTTGGCCTGGTGATAGTGTTCCTGTTGCTGTTTGTTCCTGCAGGAAGACTGGATTATTATAATGGATGGCTCTTCATAGCATTGCTGTTTATTCCAATGTTTGTTGCAGGAATCATCATGTTTTTCAAGGCACCTGAGCTTCTTAAAAGAAGATTGAACGGCAAGGAAGAGGAAAGCGAACAAAAAATGGTAATATTAATAAGCGGAATTGTCTTTTTATTGTCATTCATCACAGCAGGACTCAATTTCAGGTTCGGATGGTTTGAACTTCCCAAGACAATAATTGCAATAGCTTCAATAATCTTTTTAGCGAGTTACGCAATGTATGCGGAAGTACTTAGAGAAAACATGTATCTTTCACGAACTGTTGAAGTGAGCGAAAATCAGAAAGTGATTGACAGCGGATTATATGGAATTGTAAGGCATCCGATGTATACCTCAACAATCTTCCTGTTTCTGTCAATACCATTGATACTGAATTCAATTTTTTCATTTGCCATAATGCTGGTTTATCCCATAATCATTATTTTCAGGATAAAAAACGAAGAAAAAGTTTTAGAACGCGATTTGAACGGATATAAAGAGTATAAAGAAAAAGTGAAATATAAGATTCTGCCACTTATATGGTAAAGCTTCCTTCAAAAACCTTATTTTTCAGCTCTTCATGAGGATTGTCCCGAGTGAATTTGAAGGAGTCGGGATTTGCAACATAAAGATGGGCCAGTACAATGCCCATGTCAACCTGATTCCAGGTATCCATTTTTCTATTCAGGTTGAACTTGCGCCTGTTTCTATACAGATTATAGCTGCCGTCTTCATTGTGAGTAAAATACCATGTCTGTGAGTTTGCAGCTGATGGGGCAAGTCGAGCGGGAATCAATTTGCTATCACGTTCATCGGAAATCTCACAAATGATTTTTCTTTGAAACTCTGTACTTTCACGATAAATTTTGTCCTTCGGCTTTCCGAATATTATCATGATAACGAATTTATGGTCTTTATGGATATTTTCATGGTTTTTAGGACCTCCCGCACCAATCCAGCAAGATCCTATCCCCCTGCTCTGCAGGTACAAATCGACTTGCTGAAATATGAATCCGATATTCTGAAGATAATTTTCCTTAGTCTGTGAGAATAACAACAGTGCATGAGGGGCTTTGAATCTCTGCAGCATCCTAAAGTTTTCTGAACCCACAATATCATAGCTCCAGCCGATATCCGGATTTAAGACCTTCGCATTGTCAATGAAGTCCCTTAATTCATCCAATGTTTCTTCACTTAAAGGAGCGTTATCATATTTTCTAATTGATTGCCTTTTGTAAATTGTATCTTCCAAATTCATATTATCAACATTAAAATATTTACATCAAAAATATTTAAAAATATCCTAAAAATTATGATTAAAACAATCAATCGCACAGAAATTTTTTAAGAAAATTAAAATTATGATAAAATAGAAATTAAAGTTGAAAGCTATGTAAAACAAGAGCTATTCGACATCCTTAAGTGCTTCAACCATGTCCAAATCATTGATACTGTCTGAAAACAGTAAATTTACCCCTATTGATATGGCAAATGTTATGAAAGCTGACAGCAGAATATTTCCCCATGTCAATGTCGGAACATAATACAGGGAATCTCCGGCCGCATTCATCATCAATGTCATGAAATAGAATCCCAGAGGAATCCCTAAAATGAAGCCTATTGATGTGAAAATTATGTTTTGGGTCAGCAGAAGTTTCCTTAAGACATTTGTTTTAAAGCCTAAAACCTTCAATGTTGCAATTTCACGTTCCATCTCTGTAAATGACAAGATTCCTAAGTTATACAAGACCAGAACAGCCAGAACAACTGCCACAACAGTTACCACTGAAACCATCATCATTACTGCAGATGTCACCTTGTCCCATCCTTCCTCAAGTTTTTCCATGCTTGTTACCGATTTGATTGAATCAAACCTTTCACCGAATTTTTCAGAGGTTAAAATGTGTGTTGGCGTGAAATTCAAGCCCTGATCTTCAAGAGTATCCGGAGACATTATTAAACCTTGTGAAATTGGTTCTGCATGAATCTGATTTATCGTAGAGGAAACCCAGTCATCGCTTCCGACAATGTGCCATCTGATTTTATCCCCTTCTTTCAGGCTGAATTTGTCGGCGATTTTTTTGGATAGTGAAACATTGCCTTCAGCAATATCAATAGAATTTCTATTGCTGTTTGTGTATGATATCAAATCAGTGTTATTTGAAGCCAAAAGCGTTACCGTATCTTCCTTGTCATTAGCCTTGATTTCTATTGATTGCTGCATGATAAAACTGCCGTTGGTCTCATTTAAAACATAGTATAATTCCATAGGATTCGCATCCCTGGAAATCTGCAGCTTTGATTCGAAATGGCTGATATCATCATATTCCCATGTTTTCAATTCATTCATACTGTCGTTCATACCAAATGCTGCTATTAAAAGGGCAACGCATCCCATCACCCCAACAATTGCCATGAAAGCTCGGAATTTGTTTCTTCTAGCATCCCTCCAATTCCATCTAAGATTAAAGCTTAAATGATTCCAAATCTTTGATTTTTCTATGAAACTTTTTGAATCCATGTTAGGTGCCTTTGGTCTCATCGCATTGGCCGGATTTTCCTTGGAAATTCTTCTGCATGACAAATAAGTAACAAAGACTGATAATGCAACCATCAATATTGCAATGTAAACAAAACTCATGTCAAATCCAGGATGCCAAACAGGCATGCTGTACATGGTACTCATTGTAGGATAGAACATCTGCGGAATAATCATCGGACCAGTTATTAAACCCAAAATAGCTCCAAACAAAACCGGGAAAAACGCATAAGACAAGTAATGCAATATTATTGTTTTATCCTTAAAACCTACTGCCTTCAGGATACCTATTTGTGTACGCTGATGAGAGACAATTCTGGTCATTGTGGTTAGAAGAGTTAGGAAAGTAACCAGAATGAATACTATAGGGAAGACATCGCCAATCATCTTGTGTTGGGCCATTTCATTGGCAAACTTATCTACGCTAAGATGATTTTCCTTTTTGGTGAAAGAGAGATAGCTTGTGGATTCATCGAGCTTTTGCTTAAAATCATTATCCGAAGAATCATATTTTACCAGTAAAGTATTGTATTCCAAATTTTCAGGATATGCTTTAGATGAAAGATATGCAAAGCCCATTTGTGAAAAATCAGGAGTCAATGAGTTTGGAGAGGTTTCATAAATATATTCAGGAGAGTATCCTACGCCTTTAATTTCCTTTTGCATTGTCAGATTGTCAAACTTGAAAGTAATGTTGTCTCCAACATTTAATTTCCTCGCGTCGGCAAATCGCTTATCCAGCCAGACACCAGAATCATCTGATGTGTCAAAGTCCTTTCCTTCCGTTGTGTAAAACTTTGAAATCGTTCCCTTTTCAGTGAAATGCAAAGTTATATCAGGTTTTCCCTCCATATCCGCTGCCGATTGGACAACATACTGCCTGTCACTTTCGGTTGCAAATCCGTTGATTTTATCAAGTGATGAATCATCAAAAGTATTGTTGTAAATCCATCCATCAGCAATATTTGTTTCGGCGTAAAATTCATCGGATGTCTGTACTAATCCATAATATTCGCTGTAAATTCCGCAGTAAGCAAAAATGCCTAAAAAGGCCATTAGAAATATTGCGATAAACTGCATCTTATTGATTTTTATATCTCTCAGCATTTTTTTAGACAATGACATGATATAATATTAGAAAATGGAAATATAAAAAACCTCTTTTAAAATCAATGAAGGATTAATTAAACCACAGATGTTGAAAATATATTGGAAATCATAATGCCTCCGTTACATTAACACCAACCGCCATACTCCCAAGACCATAATGAAAATTAGGATGTATATGAAAAAATGAAAAAAGTTAAGGGCAAACAGGAAAAGTCCTATTCACCCGCTTTTAGAGATTCGACCATATCCAACTTTTTAATCTTGCGTGAAAACATCAGGTTCACCAATATGGATAATGTGAAAGTTATTACAGCAGTCAACAGGAAGTTTGAGAGGGTTATTGAAGGCAATATGTAAAATGAATCCCCTGATGACTCCCACATTATGGCCAGTATATAATAGCCTACTGGAATTCCCAATAAAAATCCAATGGCTGTAAACCACAAGTTCTGTGTTAACAATAGCTTCCTTAATGCTCTTGTCTTAAAGCCCAGGACCTTTAATGTTGCGATTTCACGTTCAATTTCTGTAAATGACAATAAACCCAAATTATAAAGCACAACAACCGCCAGAAGAGAAGCGAAGAATATTAAAATGTAAATTAATAACCACATCGCTTCTGTTAGCTCATCCCAGCTTGAAGTCATGTCCTTCATTGAATTTACAGCCTTGATGCCATCATAACTTTGATTGACATGTTCTGCAGTTACGATGCTTGTTGCAGAATAATTCAAATCCAAGTCTTCCAGCTTATCTGCAGACATTACGAATCCCTGTGAAACCGGGTCTGCATGAATCTTATCTATCTTTGTACTGACCCATTTATCCGAACCCATGATATGCCATTTTACAGTGTCTCCCACTTCAACATCCAGCAAATCAGCCATCTTTTGTGATATTGAAACTTCATCATCTTTGATGTCTACCCTATTCCAGTCATAATCAGTTGGAGTTACAAGACTAGTCTCATTCAGTACCAAAAGCGAACCAGACTTTTTGATGTCACCCGATTCTATTTCAATGGCAGATTCCATCAGCTTTTCACCATTTACCTCATTGGCCACATCATCGATTTGAGATTCTGTTGCATTTTCTTCAATCACCAGTTTTGAGTCATAATGATTAATCTGGCCGTATTCCCATTCCTTCAAATCGTTCATTCCATCATACATCCCAAAGGCACATACTAAAAGCGCACTGCATCCAATGACGCCAATGATAGTCATCAATGCACGGAATTTGTTTCTTTTTGCATCCCTATAGTTCCAACGGACATTGAATGAGAGATGCCTCCAGATAGCAAATCTTTCAAGGAAACCAGTGGTTGAAACCTTTGGAACTTTAGGCCGAATAGTATCTGCAGGCTTTTCATCCGAAATGTTTTTGACTGAATAATATGAAACCGCAAGTGACATGATAACCATTAAAGCAGCCACATAGACAAAATTCATGCTCCATGCAGGATTCCATGACGGAAGCTTATAGGTTGCAGCCATTGAAGGATAAAACAGCTTAGGCAAGGTCATCGGCCCTAAAATCAAACCAAGAATTGAACCTACCAGGACCAACCAAAAACCATATGAAACATAATGCAGTATAATTGAACGGTTTTTGAAACCGCTGGCTTTTAGAATGCCTATTTGAGTCCTTTGATGTGTGATTATCCTTGTCATTGTTGTCAATAGAATCAGCATTGAAATCAAAATGAACACAACCGGGAAAATATCTCCCATCATCCTGTGCTGATCCATTTCTTCGGAAAACTGATTAACACTTGTGTGCTCTGATTGTGGAACAAATGAATTGTAATATCCATCCATATGATAATCAAGCAGTTCATCATAATTTTCAGGAGTGCCATCAAATTTGACATTCAGCACATTATATGGAACAGTTTCAGTTGGAAATGCCTTGTATGACAGGTATGCGAAACCTATCTTGTTAAAGTCAGGTATTACTGAAGATGTGGATGCATGATAAACATATTCCGGAGAATATCCCAATCCCCTGATTTGCTTTTCTATTTCATATCCTTCAAACTCGAAGCTGATATTGTCTCCAACCTTCAATCCTTTTGCATCCGCAAAGCTTTTGTCCAACCATACACCGTCGCTGTCGTTAATGTCAAGCTTTTCACCTTCAATCAGATAGAACTTTGATATAGTATTGTTTTCAACAAAGTGCAGAGTAATGTCAGGATCATTATCGAAATCCGCAACCGAATCCACTACCAGCTGCCTTTCCATTTGAGTGGTTGCACCCAAACAATCAACCTGATATAAAAACACGTCGTTTATATAATTCGAATAGATCCAACCATCCGCTAGGTTAGTATCCTCATAAAAGTCATTGCTGTTCACTTCAAGGCCAACTGATTCTCCGCCGACACCGGCAAACACAAATACTCCTAAAAATGCCATTAAAAAAATAGATATGAATTGGGCTTTGTGCTTGGTGATGTCTCTCAACATCTTCTTTGCAAGCATATACTCACCATTCTAAATCAGTGACCCTTTTCGGAAGTTCATTGACTACTATGCTTTCTATTTGACCATTCTTAATTCTAATAACCTTATCTGCAGCTTCAGCAAGTATTGCATTGTGTGTTACAATAACGACTGTAGTTCCTTTGTTATTGCTCATATCCTGAAGCAAATTTAGAATTAAAACGCCTGTTTTTGAGTCCAATGCCCCTGTCGGTTCATCACACAAAAGCATGGTAGGTTGTTTTGCAACAGCTCTGGCTATAGATACCCTTTGCTGCTCCCCACCGGACAACTGTGCAGGAAATTGGCTTGCATGGTCTTTTAGTCCAACTGAATCTAAAACGTCAAAACCATCAATGTTTACAGTTACAATGTCTTTCATCAGCTCTACATTTTCAAGAGCTGTCAAGTTTGGAATTAAATTATAAAACTGGAAAATGAAACCGACATTTTTGGCCCTGTATTCAGTCAATTGATTGTCATCGAATGATTCGACATGTTCGCCGTTGACAATAATCTGACCGGAGCTAACGCTATCAAGACCTCCTAAAAGGTTTAAAAGTGTTGATTTTCCTGCTCCGGACGGCCCTAAAATTACAACAAATTCTCCTTCATCTATTGTAAAATTGACATTGTCCATTGCCTTTAAAATGTGATCTCCAGATTTATAAATCTTATCTACATTTTTAAATTCAATAATTGTAGTCATCAATACTCCTTCAATAAAATTTATTAAAATCATACATATTATATTTTTTCAAGTATATAAATTTAGGCATGCCTAAAAATAATATTTTTTTAATGTTTTTACATTGAAATGCAAGTAATATGGAAAAGAATATTGAATATTACTTTGTGCTAATCACAAGAATGTTACAAAACAATAGCTATAAAACATTTCAAAACATATACTTATATTATAATAAAAGTTTATAGGAAAAAATCCAAATGTCATTCAAAAAAGATGAAATGTTGATAATGCCTGCTGTCGACATTAAGAACGGAAAATGCGTACAGCTTGTTCAAGGCGAACCTGGAAGTGAAATGGTTGAGATTGAAAATCCCGAGCTTGTTGCAAAACACTGGGAGGATTTGGGAGCTAAAAACATCCATGTCATCGATCTTGATGGAACAATAAATGGAGTTGCCAGCTTCGATATCATCAAAAGAATCCTTAAGGAAGTCAGTGTTCCAATCCAATTAGGCGGAGGAATAAGAAGCACAGAATATGCTCGCCAGCTATTGGATTTGGATATCGAAAGAGTGATAATAGGAACTATGGGAATACAGAATCCCAAAACAATTACAAAACTTTCAGACGAGTACGGTTCAGAAAGAATTATGATCTCACTTGACAGCAAAGACGACAAAGTAGTCATCAAGGGATGGCAGGAAAAGATTGACAAAAGCCCAACAGAACTTTCAGCCGAATTTAAAGAGCATGGGGCTGGAAGCATCCTGTTTACAAACGTTGATGTGGAAGGGCTTTTGGGAGGATTTTACACAGAACCTGTAGAAAAACTGAAAAGATCAGTGGATATCCCTATTGTATATTCCGGAGGAATAACTACAATTGAAGATATCAAAAAATTGAATGAAAGCGGTGTTGAAGGCATTGTTATCGGTTCTGCACTTTATACTGATAAAATTGATTTGACTGAAGCTTTAAAATACCAAAAGAGGTAATTGAATGAAAAAAGTAATGGCTAGTGGTGCATTTGATTTACTCCATCCGGGACATGGAGTATACTTGGAAGAAGCAAAGAACCTTGGAGGATATAATTCCAAACTTTATGTTGTGGTTGCACGTGACTCGACAGTGGAGAAAAGAAAAAGAGTCCCGATTATCGGTGAAAACCAACGTTTGGAATTGGTGAAAATGCTTAAACCCGTTGATGAAGCTTATCTCGGTAATGAGGAAGGGGATATCTTTAAAATTGTAAAGGATATCGATCCGGACATTATTGCTATCGGACCCGACCAAACCCACAATGTTGAAAAACTACAGCAAGAAATCGACAAAAGAGGTCTTAAAGCAAAAGTGCAGCGCGTTAAAGTTTACCACAAAGATGAACTGGACAGCAGCTGCAAGATTATTAAGAAAATCAAAAATACTGACTTTGAAGGAAAAATATTAGATAACTGTGAAGATTAAGGAGGATTATAAAAATGTTTAATGTAGCAATTATAGGTGCAAGCGGATATACTGGTGGAGAGCTTTTAAGAATGCTCTTAAACCACCCTGAAGTTGAAGTAACAGAAATCACATCAAGACAATACGATGGAACTCCAGCACATAAGATTCATCCCCACATAAGAGATTCAGGACTTGTCTTTAAAAACACAAGTCCATCCGATTTGGATGCTGATGTAGTATTTACCGCAACACCACACGGCGCATCAATGAAAATCGTTCCGGAAATATTGGAAACCGGTGCTAAAGTGGTTGATTTAAGCGGAGATTACAGATACAGAGATACTGAAGTCTATGAAAAATGGTATGGAATGGAACACACCGACAGCAAAAACAAAGGTGCATTCGGACTTCCTGAATTGTATAGAGATGAAATCAAAAAGGCAAAACTCGTTGCAAATCCAGGATGTTTCCCAACCGGCGCAATTCTATCCTCATATCCTTTAGTGAAAAACGATTTGGTTGATAGAATCATTATTGATTCAAAAACAGGAGTTAGCGGAGCAGGCGTAAATCCATCTGCAACCACACACTACCCAAACATTGCAGACAATATCAACCCATACAAAATTTCATCCCACAGGCACATGTCTGAAATTCAACAGGAATTGAAAGGCTTTGAAGGCGTTAAAGTATCATTCACTCCACATTTAGTTCCTGTAATCAGAGGAATACAGACCACAAGCCATAACTTTTTAAATGATGAAAATCTAGATATTACACCTGAAGAAATAAGAAAATTATATGAAAAAGAATACGGCAAAGAATTCTTCATTAAACTTATGGACGAAGGAGAAATACCTCACTTAAGTTCAGTAAGAGGATCCAACTTTGTTCACATTGGAGGCTTTGAAATTGATGAAACCGGAAGACTTGTCATGTTATCAGCTATTGATAACCTCGTTAAAGGTGCATCAGGTCAGGCTATCCAAAACATGAACATCTTGCTTGGTATCGATGAAACCGCTGGACTTACACATTTCGGTCTTCATCCTTAAAATCAATTAGGAGGATAAAATGGCTACATTAATAATTTATTATTCAAATGGGGGAACTACTGAAACTGTAGCTAAAACATTGGCTAAACATTTAAGGGCTAAACTGTTAAGAATCCATGACTTGAAAAATCGTGACGGGTTTAAAAACAGATTATTCTCATCAATTAATGCATTTAGGGAAGTTAAAACTGACATTATTCCTGCAAAAGTTGATTTAAGCGAATTTGATACTGTAATCCTTGGAACACCAACTTGGGCGGGAAACCCAACTCCTGCAATCCTGACCATAATCGACAGATGCAACTTTACCGGGAAAGACGTGATATTGTTTGCTACAATGGATTCAAATCGCGGAGATTCAAACATTGGAAGGCTCGAAGAAAAAGTCAAGATGCGTGGTGGAAGAGTCATTGAAAGCTTTGCTATTGCAACCAAAAACAAAAGCCCTGAAAAATTAGTTAATGACACAGAAGCGATTATTGAAATGAAAGATTTAAAAATGTACACAAGGTAGATTAAATTGAGTAAAGACAACAAATCAGAATTAAAAATAAAAGCCATTGAAAACGGAACCGTTATTGACCACATTACAGCAAACAAAGCATTGCATATCCTCAAAATTTTAGGCCTTCCGAATGCAGACACAATCAATGTGACTGTAGCTATGAATGTCTCATCAAAGGAAATCGGCAGAAAGGACATTTTGAAAATTGAAAATAGGGAATTGGATGTAAAGGAACTCAATCAAGTTGCATTAATCGCCCCTAAAGCTACCATAAACATTATCAGAAACTTTGAACCAGTGGCCAAGTATAAGGTAGGGCTTCCGGACAAAATCAAATCAATAATCAAATGCACTAACCCAAAATGCATTACCAACTATGAAAATGAACCTATAACACCTATCTTTAAGGTTATCCAGACCCATCCCCCGGTCGTCAGATGCCACTACTGTGAAAAGTTAATAAAAACAGAAGATATCGAAAAACAATTCGAATAATCTTCTTATTTTCTATTTTTTAAATAATCAGCCAATCTTTTAGATAAAGCCAATATTGTCAATATTGGAGGCTTACCAGGAGATATTGGAAGCACACTTGCATCGCTTACAAACAGGCCTTCAATTTCTGTTTCAAGATTTGAATCAACTGTTTTTCCAATTGGAGCAGTCCCACCAGGATGTGCTCCTCTGTAAACTGTAGAACCGATAGTTTTTGGATCCACACCTGCTTTTTCAAGAATTGCACCGGCAGTTGCTGCACCTTCCGCCAGGTATCTTATATCTTCAATGGTGTTTGTTTTTATTACATCGCCGTTATCCAAAACACGTCCCTTGCAGCAATCAGGAGTCTTGACCATTATGCTCAATATGTCCTTATCAGTAGCATCCTCATAAGGAATGTTTTGTCTGATGAATGAGGAGAAATGAGGGGACAGGACAAAGTTCTTGCCAACCACAAGACCTGCCATTTGAACTTCAGTGTTGAAATTAATGTCTTTCAGGTATCCTCCAACGCTAACAAACGGATCGAAGAATATTTCCTCTCCAGCTTCGATTCCGGCATTCCTTAAAATCAGACATGAGCCAATAGCTCCGGCAGACAATACTACTGTATCTCCAGCAAGAGAATAGCTTTCACCATCCTTATTGTAGCTAACTCCACAGACTTTGCCATCCTCAATTAAAACATCCACAACCTCAGCATCACATATCAATGTTGCGCCAAGTTCCACAGCTTCATCGACAAAGTCTTTAGATGAAAATTTAGCGTCAACAGGACATCCGAATGCACATTTTCCGCATTGAATGCATTCTTCCTCACGAATGGCTTTAGGCATCTTAAGGGTTTCCAATCCAAGCTCACGGGCAGCATCCAAGAAAGCCTGAGATCCCTTTCCGATATGGGAATCATTGAGTTCATGCACGCCTACCAACTGTTCTACATAATCATATTCCTGTGATATGTCAATTCCGAATTCATGCAATTCCCCGTCCAAAGCACGGACCATGTTTGCCATACAAACGATTGTTGCTCCACCTATACATGTGGTAGTGAGCAAATCTACTGAACTGTTGTACTTATCATAATAATTAAATGCATCACCTGACTCTATATAAGGTCCTTTTTCTATAATTGTAACATCCATTCCGTTTATTGCAAGTTCACGGGCTAATATTCCTCCACCTGCACCTGAGCCTACTATAATAACCATATCATCATCTCATTTAAATTAAAATATAACAATTGATATATTTTTCATAATATATAAAATAAACTTTTATTAAATATGTTATCTAAAATAAATATTATAATAATATTTTGGAGAGATAACATGGAAGAATACCTTGATTTATTCGAAAAAGTTATTACACAAACATCCCCTAAAGTAGATTACATCGATATTAGAGCAGGAATGAGTAATAATACCTCCATATTAATGAAAGATGGAGACGTCGATGAAATTAACACCGGAATGAGCTTAGGGGCAAGAATAAGGGTGTTAAAAAATGGAGCATGGGGATTTGCATACACTACAGACTTATCCAAATTAAACAAAATCACAGATACTGCTATCAAATTGTCAGATTCACTTAAAGGAGATGTGGAATTAAGTGAAAGCGAAATAATAAAAGACAAAGTTGCTGTTGATGTGAAAATACCATTTAAAGACATTTCAATTGATGAAAAAAAGGAAATCATGAAAGAGGCCAACGATGCCGCAACAATAGATAAGGTGAACAGCACTACAGTAAGCTATGCTGATGGCGAATTAGATGAAATCTTCATGAACAGTGAAGGAAGCCAAATCCAAATGAAAACTAGCAGGCTCAGAATGGCACTTAATGCATCTGCAACAGATGGTGAAATCATACAGTTTGGCCATGGAAGCCTCGGAGGAGTAAAAGGATTCGAACTTATCAATGATGCCGACATCGAAGAATTTGGAAGGAAAATTGGTGAAAAGGCAGTAAGGCTTCTTGATGCTGAAGCTGCGCCATCCGGCAAATTCCCGGTGATTGCTGATCCTGAACTTACAGGAGTATTGATTCACGAAGCGTTGGGCCATGCAGTTGAAGGAGATTTGATTTTACAAAACGATTCCATCCTAAAAGACAAAATGGGCGAGACAATCGCATCAGACATTGTAAATATCTTTGATGATGCAAGCAGAAAGGACGGATTCGGATACTACCCCTATGATGTGGAAGGAGTTAAAACAAAACCTAACCAACTGGTTAAAGACGGAAAATTGATTTCACTTTTAAATTCAAGAGAAACTGCGGCAAAATTAGGAATGACATCCTCAGGAAATGCCAGATCAATAATATCAGACCAACCGATTGTAAGGATGAGCAATACATACCTCCAGCCTGGAGACAATAAATTTGAAGAATTGATTGAAGACATTCCTGACGGAATATATCTTAAAGGTTCAAGAGGCGGCCAAGTCGATACCGGAAAAGGCATATTCCAATTTAACGCAGCAGAAGGCTACTTGATTAAAAATGGAGAAATTGCAACTCCTTTAAGAGATGTCTCATTATCAGGAAACATACTTGAAACTTTAAAAAATATTGACGCTATTGGAAATGACTTTAAATTGAGTGTGGGATTCTGTGGAAAAGATGGGCAAACCGCACCTGTTGGCGATGGCGGACCACACACAAGAATCTTGGATGCACTAGTAGGAGGAATGGGCTAATGATAAGCGACAGAGCAGGACAATATTTGGTTGAAATTGCTAAAGAGGCAATCGAGCATTACATAGAAACAAAAGAGAAATTAGAATTACCTGAAAATTATCCAATCGAATTAGATGAAAAATTAGGAGTATTTGTAACATTAAATAAAAACAACGATTTAAGAGGATGCATAGGATATGCAGAACCTATAGAACCTGCAATAAATGCAACAATTGAAGTGGCCATTGCAGCTGCTTTTAATGATCCTAGATTCAGCGCCGTGACTAAAGATGAATTTGAAATACTTGATTTTGAAGTTACAGTCCTGACAAAACCTGAAATAATCTACGTTGCACACCCTGACCAATACTTTGAAGAAATTGAAATTGGAAGGGACGGCCTGATAATACAAAAAGGTTACTCCAGAGGACTATTGCTTCCACAGGTAGCAGTTGAAAACGCTTTCAATGTAGAGGAATTTTTAGAACACACATGCATGAAAGCAGGAATCAGTGCAGACAGCTGGATGGACGAAAGCTGTGACGTATACAAATTCCAAGGACAAATTTTTAAATAGTGATTAAAAT
>NZ_CAMVEE010000038.1 GCF_947166415.1 uncultured Methanobrevibacter sp.
ACATAACAGACATAATACTAAGATTATGAAGTACACATAAAAAAATATAGACGAGTAATAATACACTTAAAATTTGATACAAAAGTTTCTATAATCAAATTTCACCACATCTACAAAACTTACATCATACCCGAAAAAACTCAAGTACTCACAAAAGCACATTCATAGAATAATTAACAATTTAATTAATACAATAAATATGATAAAATATAGCTATATGCGGAAAAGCAGTCATCATAGTCATAATTGTGATATACAATAAGACTTAAACCAACGCCATAAAACACATAGCACATCTTATACAGACACAAATTATATTGACAAAATCAATTGAAAAATATTGCAATTAATATTTAATTTTTAAAATAATATTTAATAATCTTTATAATAAGAAAATACTTAAAAATATAAAATTAAATAAAATTAATTCGATAAATAACCAATATCTTCAAATCCATTTATTATGAGTAATAATTGCCAGAATTTCAAACAATCAATTATTACTAAAAATAAATTTTTTAATACACCTCATTTTTTGGACATATCCCAAAACAAAAAACATGATAATATATAAAATTTTCTATCTAATTCGAATAAAAATTACTTTATATATTGATAACCTAAATTTATATTGGTGATAAAATATGAAGTTCGGTATAGAATTCGTACCAAATCAACCTTTGGATGAAATTGTAAAATTAGTAAAATTAGCAGAAGACGTCGGTTTTGAATACGCATGGATCACAGACCACTACAACAATAAAAACGTATACGAAACCTTAGCATTACTTGCAGCAAACACTGAAACCATTAAAATGGGTCCTGGTGTAACCAACCCATACGTAAGAAGCCCTGCAATCTCAGCTTCTGCAATTGCAACCATTGACGAAATCTCAAACGGAAGAGCAACCTTCGGTATTGGTCCTGGTGACAAAGCTACTTTCGATTCATTAGGAATTGAATGGACTAAACCAGTATCCACTATCAAAGCTGCTGTAGCTGACATCAACACCTTATTAGCAGGTGGAAAAACTGAAGGCGGAGCAGCATTAGGTGGAGTAAAAGCTGTACAAGAACACATCCCTATTTACATGGGTGCTCAAGGACCTAAAATGTTAGAAACCGCTGGAGAAATCGCAGATGGTGTATTAATTAACGCTTCCAACCCTAAAGATTACGAAGCAGCTATGCCTATGATCAAAAAAGGAATCGAAGCAGCTGGCGAAAAAGAATTCGATGTAGGTGCATACACTGCAACTTCAATCGGACCTGACTCTGACGCAGCTAAAAACGCAGCTAAAATCGTAGTTGCATTTATTGCAGCAGGTTCCCCACCTCCAGTTATCGAAAGACACGGATTACCTGAAGGATTCAACACCCAAATGGGTGAATTCTTAGCTAAAGGTGACTTCGGTGGAGCTATCGGTGCTGTAACTGACGAAGCTCTCGAAGCATTCTCAGTATGTGGTACTCCTGATGAGTTCATTCCAAAAATTGAAGGCTTAGCTGAAATGGGTGTAACTCAATACGTAGCAGGTTCCCCTGTAGGTAAAAACGTAGAAGAATCCATTAAATTATTAGGAGAAGTAATCGCAAGTTTCTAAACTTGCTTTCTCTTTCTTTTTTATTTTTTTAAACCATTATACACAACTTATTAACTACTTCTTTTTGGCAACAATAATTTTTAATTATAAAAAAATCTAACTATATAATATTATAATTATAACATTGCAGGTATTATAATGGAAATTGAAAAGTTAACAAAAGAAATTAGAGCACAAGCTTTTGAGCGAAAAGATCCAAAAACTCCAGAACAGGTTGGAGCAAGCTGGTATAATGATGATTTGACATATGATGGTGTTGCAAAAACATTATTCGTAATCTTGCCTACTCCCGGCTGTGCATGGGCACTCGGTGACAGCGGAGGATGTACAATGTGTAGCTATGTCTCAGACTGTACCCTTGAGGCAATCGACACACCAACAATCCTTAAAATTTTTAATGATCATCTTTCCAGACATCCAATAGATGAAGAGGATAGGATTTCTGTGAAACTGTTTGCATCAGGCAGTTTTCTAAATCCATACGAACTTCCAAAGGATGCTCGTGACGAAATACTTAAAACCTTGATGGATATGGGAAACGTGACTGAGATAATTGTTGAATCCAGACCGGAATATGTGAAAGAAGAGGTTCTTGATGAGATTTTTGAAATAATCGGAGACACATTATTCGAAGTGAGCATTGGACTTGAAACTTCCAATGATTACACAAGACTCAAAAAAATCAATAAGGGATTCACACGTGATGATTTTGAAAATGCCGTGAAATTAATGCAAAATCTGAAAGATACTAAAGGTTATAATTTAAAATCCAAAGCATATATCTTCGTTAAACCTATACTGGTATCTGAAGCTCAAGCAATTGAAGAGGCAGTTGAAACAGCAAGATACTGCAATTCAATTGGAGTCAACAGGCTTTCCTTTTGTCCTGCAACAATTCATGGAGGAACTGTCATAGAAAGGTTCTGGAGAAAGGGAGCATACCAACCGCCATGGATTTGGTCATGTGTTAAAATAATCAATACCGTCAGAAGCGAACTGGACATACCTGCACTTTTAGACACTTCCGGATTCGGTTCAAGAAGAGGACCATATAACTGTAAAAAATGCAATAAGGATTTAAAGCACATGATAATAGCGAACAACCTAACTCAAAGTCCAATCGAATATGATTGTGAATGTAAAAACGAATGGTTGGCTGAAATTAATAATTCAGATATGAACGGTTCTACCGTTGAAATAAAACATATCCCACTATATTAAATAATTTAAAATATTAATAAGATATTAGGAGGCAAACATGAAAAGTAAATTTGTTAGTTTACTGGCTATTATTTTAGGAATGATCATTATTATATTCCCAGTAATGGGACTTGTTGGAGTCAGCTCCCTTATCGGATTGTCAGTGCTGTTGGTATCCATTTATCTGCTTGTTGCTGGAGTGGCAATAATGGACTACAACACCCGTGGAGCAATACTCGACTTGATTTTAGGAATGGTGCTGCTGATTCTAAGCCTTGGTTTGATATTCAATCCAGCAATCCTTGGATTTTTGGCTGAAATCACAATGTACTTTGCAGGAATAATGCTTATAATCGTAGGATTGGTTTCACTTATAAACAATCGCAGCAGCAGATATGGATTTTACACAGGAATAGCTGGAATAGTTCTTGGTGTATTGTACATAATTATTGGAACATATCTTTCAAATCCAATTGTTCTCGGATCATTGATTGGAATATGGCTGGTAATCAGCGGTATTCTGAAATTAAAGGATAGCTAACCTATCCAAAATTTTTTTCTTTTTTTGGTGTTTAAGTTGATTGGAATTACTGCAGATTTTGACCCAGTTCACAAAGGTCATGAAAAATTAATTAGGGAAGCACGTAAGCTTGCCGATAAAGAGGATAAAAAATTAGTCGTTTACTTGAATAAAGGATACAGCGCTAACCACGCTCCTTTTTTTGTCAATTTTGAAGCGCGTCGTGAAATGGCACTTGCTTTGGGAGTGGATGAAGTGAGGTCCTTTGAAGGATTACATCACAGACTGGTATTATCCTATAGCGTGCCAATCAGGCTTAAACAGATGATAGATGACGGGGTTACAGATTACATCACCTCTGCAAGCATCTCCTTGAATGAAATCAAATCAAAAGCCCAAAAATTCATTGATGAAGGAAACTTTGTCGGAATGCCGAAAAGTTATACTAACCGTAATGAGATACGCTGGTATGCATTAAATGAGTTTCTCGGATCCCAACTTGAATTCCATATAGTCAAGGAGGCGGACAAATCAAAATACTCCGGAAGACTCATAAGACAGTCAATCATCGAAAACGGCATGGCAATCCCATCTGAAGTGTATGAACTGCTTCCAAAGACTACCCTTGAAATCCTTCAAAGGGAAATAGCTTTGGGAAATGTTCCAGGCAAACGAAATTGGGATGTGATTTACAAAAGGATGAATACATACTCTAGGGGAAACCTTGAAAAGATAGCTTACCTGAATGGAAAAACCATCAATGAAATCATTAAAAGAAGAGTCTATAGAGACCCCGAATCAATTTGGGCGGTTTTCAGAAGATCAGATTACGGTCCTGTGATGACCCGCCTTGCAATCAGCGCAATCGAAGAGGAAGTTACAAAAAAAGAAGTGATGGACCTGATGAAAAGCTATGAGCAGACAGGAGTCATACCTGAAAATCAGAAAGTTCAAAGGGTTATCGATAGGGCATGGTATGTTGCAAGCATGGGTGAGGAAGGAATTTCAGCGCGTGAAGCGAATGACAGATTCAGAAGCGAAAACATAACTGTCGATGAACCTCCAATGACCATAGATGCAGGTTTGAACCTCACCAAATTTGAAACTAAAATCACCAAGGCAGGAATAGAAACCGACCTTTATGTTGACAAGAACGGCAAGATTTCAGTTCAGTTCAAAAGCGAAGGCAAAAAAATCAAAACAAATCTTAGGCTGCCTGCTCTGGAAGTGACCTATTTGAGGTACATTATGGATTCCCATTTCATTCCCGTTGCAGGCCATATAAAAGAAGCTAAAAAAGGTTTTAAGGTTGAAGTTAATATTGGTTAAGTTTTTCCAATGCTGATTTGACCATTATCAGCTCGCCATCATCAAAACAGGATATTATCTCTTCCAGTTCTTCAGCTTTTCTTTTTGGATTTTTTAAGGTATTGGTGATTCTTGACAATGATTTTTCTTTAAAGTCATCCCCTTCGGTTAATGAGACTATTTCAAAGAATTCATTTTCCAAATCATGCTTCTGTGCAATCTCAAAGGATTCAATCAAAAGCGCCGTGAGGGTTTTCGTATAGCTGCTTCTGAGAAGTTTCAAAACCGCCACATCACCTGCTTTTTCACTTATGACCTTTACATCCAAAAATTCATCTAAAAACAGTAATTTTGAAGCTGTTTTACCGGAAATGTATAATGTAGGATTGTCGGAATCGATTTTTCCAATGATTGCTCCATCAACCAAATTTTTGACATGTTTATCAATTTCAAGGGTAGTTTCGAGGGATATGTTGTTTAAATCCAAATAGATTCCACTTACGAATTTACCATATGCCTTAGCCACATCGGCAGCGGCTTTTGGCGAAGTGGCTGATATCAAAATATCGGATTTGGCTGCAACTTCCTTAAATGTAGGCAAAACTTCAATTTTTGATTCATCAATGTTTTCGATTGTTGAATCTGACCTGCCTTCGATAGAAGTGATGAATTCAACATCATCCGAATCAATCAATTCTGCAAGGTTTCTTGAAACCTTTCCAAATCCAATGAATCCCATTATCATAAAATCACTTATTTTTTAAAAAGAAGCATATCCTTTAAATTGACCCCAATATCACGAGCTATAGTGTTGCATTTGGCGCATAATAAAAAGTAAATATCCTTATTGGACAAGTCTGTTTCGGTTAATCCTTCGTAGTTTCCCATTCCCTTTGATATTATGAATTCGTGGGAGTTGAAAATTTCCCTGAACTCATCTGAAATTTCGCTATCTACATATCCGACTGTTCCGGCACCGATTTCGACAATTTGACCAAATTCATCAAGTCCTGCTTCAATAGCTTCTTTCATGCATGCATCATTCAATATCGGTTCTGACTTGACTGCAATAGTTATATCGACACCATATTCCTTGATTTTGCCCATCAATAGCTTATCAAAAACTATTTCTCCAGTATTGTCAACCAGGTACAATACCTTGTCATGCTTTTTAAGGGAATTTTCAAATTCTTCAATGTCCTTAACTGCCAAATCCTTTTTCAGGGATTCATTGATGATTGCATCGATGTCATCATCCAATGTGAATGCTCCGAAGTCCAGGATATTTCCAATGATTGCTATTTTCACATAACTTTCCAAAGTGTCATTTTCTTTTAGAATCTTTTTCACGTCATCCAAATAGCTCAAGGCGATTTCATTGCCTTTTATTTTCTCATTGTAATAGGGATCTTCACAGCCGGTTTTGCTTTTAATCATTCCATGAATGATGGAACCTGTTTTGTTTGAGTTTGTGTTCCTTGTGAAATTATCGCTCAAAAAATCGAATATGTCATTCATAATTTCTATTTTAAGCAAATCATCATCACATGACAAGTCCAATGCTTCCCTAGCCTGCCTTAAAAAACATGGCCCGCATTCATAACTAATCTTCAAAATTAACCACCATAAATTATTTGAACTAACTGAATTTCATCGTCTTCGTTGATTACAGTATCCTCTATAACCAATTCTCCATTCTGTTTGGATACGATAGTCTGTGCAGACAATTCCAATTCATTCAACAAATCTTTAATTGTGTAATTTTCATTTGGTATTTCTCTTTGCTCTTCCAAATCTTTGAATTTTAATAAAAATGACATTTAATCACAACCTAACTCCTCTAAAAATGAACATGCCTTACATAATCTGTTTGCTGAAGGCTCTCCACATCTTTCACATCTTCCGTGATTATATTCCTTTTGCATTTCTTTTTTTAATATGCCCTTGATTTTGTCATATCCTCTGAGTGTGGAATATTTTATTGTAGGGTGATTTTCTGAAAGCTGATTTATGACTTCTGAAACTTCTCCCCTGAATGACTGCTGTGCGTAAGGGCAGCTGTCAAAGTGAACTTCAAGGTCTTTTGCAACAACATACAAACCTATTTCGCGTTCCGGAATTTCCCTTAATGGCTTGATTTTGACTGTGAATTCTTCCGCCTTTGACTCTGTTTTTGCACCCAGTTTGGTTAAATTGTCAGTGTTTCCTTCAAGATAGTTCATCATGATTCCCTGCACTTCATCGTCCAGGTTGTGGCCTGTGGCTATTTTTGTAGCTCCCATTTCACGAGCGGCCTTGTTGATTATTGTCCTTCTAAAAACACCGCAATATGTGCAGGACCCCTTATGGTTGTCCCTTTGCATGATTTCATCAAGAGTGATGCCGTATTCGTCCTTAAGAGATACGACCTTGTGTTTTATTCCAAGTCTTTGAGCATGCCTTACAGCAATGTCGACACCCCCCTGGCGGTAATTGGCTATTCCCTCATCAACCGTTACTGCACAGATATCAATAATGTTTCTTTGGCGAAAAGTATCCAGAATTTCCAATGTGGTTACGCTATCCTTGCCGCCTGAAAGTGCTACCAAAACCTTATCTCCCTTATCGAGCAATTTCTCCTTTTTGATAGTCTTTTTAACTTTCTTTTCAATTGACTCTATAAAGCAGTCCTTGCACAATAGCTGTCCGGACTGTTCCTTTTTAATGATAACTTTAGGATTTCCACATTTACTGCACTTCATGATATTACCTACATCTGTTCTACGAAGTGAGCAAGCTGATTTAGGGTGTTCACTTCAAATACCTGCGCTCCTGCATCTTCATATAAGGATACGCAACTGTCTACAATGTCCCATTTTTTCCTTTCTTCGGGATTCAATATGATGAGTTTCTTGGCATCCCTTGCCATCTCTTCAATAAGCTCTACACTGGCAGGTTTGCCGTGGACTTTTGGCCCTGCCCAATCCCTGCAGTCAGAGAGAATGATGATATAAGATTTGTTGCTTATATTGGCCTTTTCCTGGAACTGCTTGAAAGCGCTGTACATGTCTGATGTTCCGTGGACCATCATATTCTTTACTCTCAAGTCCCTGACTTTGACAAATGAGTCAATCAGATATTCCTCTTTCAGGGCTTTTGTGGTTTCAATGACCTTATTGTCGAACTCGAAGGTTCTTGACCGTTTGAATGCTGTTTGGGCTGAAAACATGAGCATGAAAAACCAGCTGCTGATCCATTCGCAGGACCCGCTGATGTCATTCAAGAATAAATGTTCGTTTTTATGTGGCCTTGGCTTTGCCTTGACGAGTTCCATCGGAACTCCACCATACTTCAAATTGGCTCTCATTGTTCTGCGCATATCGATTTTGTGGGAACTTGATTTTATTTTTCTTCGAGATCTTTTATTTGCAATCCTTTTACCCAATCTTTGGCAAATCTCGAGCATGCGCGGGTCGAATCTGTTGAGCTTGGTCAAATCCTTGTTCAGCAGTTCACCATCCCTTTCAAGCTGCTTGACTTCATCCAAGAGAGGCTGGCCAGACAACATTTTCAACTGCTCGTTTTTCATTTTTTGCTTATTGATTTTTTGATAGGTGTTGTTTTGCTTTTTAATGATGTATTTATTGGATTTGGGACCTCTCCCACGGTAAGATTTACTTCTTTCCAATTGCTTATCCACTTCCTTTTCAAATTCTGTTTTGAAAATCTTTTCGAAAACCTTGTTGAATTTAGGGATGTCATACTTATCCTTGACATAAACGGCCATGAGGGCTGTCTTTAATAGCTGACGATCCGTTTCGCCTAATGTCTTATAAATCTGAACAGCGGATTGTGTGCTTCTGATACTTACTGGAAGGCCCTGTTCTCTTAAATCTGCTGATAATTCTGCAATCTTTTTAATCATCTTATCCTTTTCTCAATACATCCTTAAGAACTCTTTTCTTATCGCTTTCGTTTTTGATGGCCACACCGATACTGTCTTCAAGAGAATCCTCAAGATTTTTTGTTCCGAGATTGGAAACTGATTTGACCCAATCGACAGTACCCCTTACTGACGGCTTTTTCATCAGGTTAAGGTTACGTATGTTGTGAACCAACTTAACAACAGTTGAAACGATTTCATCATCGGCATCTGGAATCTTGGACTTGACGATTTCAATTTCCCTTTCGACTGTAGGATATGGAATGTATAAGAACAGGCATCTGTCCTTGGTTTCATCAAGCAAAGACCTTTGTGAATTGGAGGTCAAGATAACAATCAAATCGTTTTGAAGCTGGAAGGTTCCCAAATCGTTGATTGTGATTTCCTGTTCGCCCAATGCCTGTAGCAAGAAACTTTCGACTTCCTCGTCTGCCTTATCGATTTCGTCAATCAACAATACGGAATCTTTTTCATTTAAGAATGCTGTGAGCAAGGACCTTCTAATGAAATATTCCTCATCAAATATTTTATCTTCCTTATTTGACTC
Organism: uncultured Methanobrevibacter sp.; assembly: GCF_947166415.1. Lineage (GTDB taxonomy): Archaea > Methanobacteriota > Methanobacteria > Methanobacteriales > Methanobacteriaceae > Methanocatella. The sequence goes on from NZ_CAMVEE010000038.1 coordinate 9,102, forward strand.
ATTTTTGGCGGCTTCCAAATGCAACAACTGCTTTTGATAATTCCATTCTCCAACGATTTGCTCGAAAGTGATTCCTTCATAGCACTGTATCCTGAAAAAGTCCCTATCGAATGATTTTGCAATTACTTTGGCAAGTTCTGTTTTACCCACACCAGGAGGGCCTTCAATGAGCATTGGCTTACCCAGCAGGAATGATAAATAGATTGTGGTTGAAATTTCCCTGCTGGAAACGTAATCTGATTTTAAAAGACTTTTATCTATGTCTTTAATAGAAATATTATCAACTTGCAATAAAAACACCTATAATTTTATTATAAATAAACTATAATTATAAAATAATATAAATTTTATGAAATATTTTATAAGATAAAAGAAATCAAATATAATCATAATAAGATTAATGGAGGCAAAACATGGAACTCGACAATGCAATAATCATTGCATTAATAGTGATTATCCTTCTCGTACTCGGCGCTTTTGTATTTATAAGCAGCAATAATATTTCCATTCAGAAAGAACCTGCAATAGAAAATGGAGCAAATTCTTCTGTTCAAATAAATGCATCAAGAGCTAACAGCGCTGATAAAGGAGTTGCAGCACCAAATTCAGATAATAATCAGGAAAATTCAAACAGTAATAATTTAAACATTGAAAGTGAATCCGTCACATCAACTGAAAGCGGAGCAGCACAATCAACTGCTGATGACTCATCAAGTGCTAGTGTAAGCACTGAATCAGACACACCTCAAGCAGGACAGTCTGAATCCACATATGATCCATCAGATTTTGATTAAAACTAATTTTTAAGCTGGTCGGGATTTTTGAATAAATCAAAATCCTGAACATAATCTTTTCCAGTAATCATTGCAATTTCTGCCTTTTGAAGTTCTGAACCCAAATAGGCGGCATGCTCCATTCTGGTAACGAGATTTTTAGTGATTATCTCTTCATATACTTCTTTTGCTGAATGGCCTACAATCACCAGGTCGGCTTTATTTTTCTTAAAATGAGTTGCAACAATTTTGCTCTTTTCGACAGTTGTGGCATAATCGACACTGATTTTGAAACTCCCTGCACTGTCCCTTACAAATTTCAACGGTTTTTCAAGGGTGATTTCTGGAATTCCATCCCTTTCATTTAAAATGATGTCATTCCTTTTGTGCTTGTCCTTATAAACAACCATATTGATTCCAAGATCTTTTGGAATTGATTTTCTGTTTTTTGCAAGAAACATCATCTTGGATGCAGTGGCCAATTCATAAACGCTTCCTCTTGTCTTTCCGCTTTCTTCCGGGGTGAATAGTATGCTGACGCCCAATTCCATACCGATTCCTGCAAGCAATACGTTTACACCGCCAGAATCAGCATCCATTAATTCAGTCACATTTCCTACGCCGAAAAACATCGGCGCCTTATTGGTCTTGTGGAATTCATGACATGCGATTATTGACTCAACAATGCTTGAACTGTTTACCGGATCCAAAATCAAATCCGCCACATATTCCAGGCCTTCGGTATCCTTGATTAATTGGTGCATTGCTTCAACCCTTTCAAGAGGAGTCTTAGGTGAAATTCCCTGTGAAAAGTTGGTTGGAAGCAAAACAGCAGGAATTCCCTTTTCTTTTAAGATGTCCTGAACTTCAGAATTGTTACCCAAATCCAAGCTCAATACGAAATCAATTCCGTGCTCTGCAGCAACTTTAATTTCCTTGGCATTTAAAGTGTCTATGCTCAAAGGCCTGTCGCCGACAATCGGCCTCAAAGTTTCGATCAATTCAGGTATCTTATCTGAGAAATCTTCCCCTGCAGCCATACCTATATCAATCATGTCTGCACCGGAATCAACGAAATACTGGCATTTGTTGATTAACGCCTCTTTTGATAAAAATGGAGCGTTGGCTATCTCTGACAATACCCTCATCGGGAAATCTTCACCGACAGGAAGCTTTCCAATCATGATATTGTTTGGCTTTTCAAGGAGCTTTTTAATGTTCTCATCATCATTTTCGAATTCTTCAATGAATTTGAATGCCTCTTTTCTTTTTTCCTCTTCAATCAATTTGTCGGCGGGCTTGTCTTCTGAAAGATTGATGTTTTCAATCAAATTCAGAACCATTGCAAGGTCCGCACCGTCAGTTGATCCTTTAAATGTGGGAATTCCAAGTTCCTTTGTAATTTCCCTTGTTCCCTTTTTTATTAAACCCGGCACTAAAATCATGTCAATTTCATCCAATTGATTTGAAAAATGAGTTTTTATTTCTTTAATGATTTGTCGTGGAGTTAAGAATGCCGCAACCTGAGTATTATCTGCAATGTGCACAATAATATCCTGCTTTGAATCTGAAACCACTTCACTAATTAAAGGATATGCCAAATGTCCCGTAATTATTAAAACTTTCATAATATAGTAACTCCTCAACAATTTTCTAATAATATATTATAACATCATATAGTATATTAATACTTTGAAAAAAACATCGTATAAAAATAACAAGATTTGTTAAAAAAAAGTTATAAACCCATTTAAAAAACAAAATAAAACACTATACGACTTATTAAAAAAATAAACAAAAAACTAATAAAGTATTCAAATTAATTTAAATAAATTTAATCTAAAATCAAAAGTATTACATAAAATTTATATATTTTGGAATTTATAATGATTATACATGATAAATATATGGAGGAAATTTAATGATTGAAATTCGTTTTCATGGAAGAGGCGGACAAGGTGCCGTAACTGCTGCTGAAATTTTAGCAAAAGCAGCATTCAAAGACGGCAAATATTCCCAAGCTTTTCCATTCTTTGGAGTTGAACGTAGGGGAGCTCCAGTTATGGCTTTCACAAGAATTGATGATAAGCCAATCGATTTGAGATATCAAATATATAACCCAGACTATGTATTAGTGCTAGATGATGGATTGCTGAATGTAGTAGATGTATTTTCAGGAATAAAAGACAATACTGAAGTTATTATAAATACTGAAAGCTTTAAAGGTAGCGGTGAACATGAAGTTCACAGTATTGATGCAACTGGAATTGCATTAGACATGTTAGGTCGTAACATTGTAAATACTATTATTTTAGGTTACTTTGCTAAGAAAACCCAAGCTGTAAGTATTGAATCACTTCTAAAAGTGATTAATGAAACATTCCCTGGAAAAGTTGGAGAGCTAAATGTAGAAGCTACTAAAAAAACTTATGATATGGGATAAAAAGGGTGAATATTATGGTAAATATAGGATGTGTAATTAAAACCCCCGGTAATAGTAAAAATAATAAAACTGGAAGCTGGAGAACATTCAAACCTATTTTAGATAAAGAAAAATGTATTGATTGTGACAATTGTATCATATTTTGTCCAGATTCTAGTGTAAACAAACAACACGATATTAATTACGATTACTGTAAAGGATGCGGAATTTGTGCAAACGAATGTCCTTCCGATGCAATCGAAATGGTAAAAGAATAAAGAGAGTGATTAAATGGTAAAAGAAGTAATGACCTCAAATAAAGCAGTTGCAGAAGCTGTAAGATTAGCTAAACCACAAGTTATTCCTGTTTATCCAATTACTCCGCAAACTACAATTTCAGAATATTTGGCCCAATATGTTGCTGATGAGAAAATTGATGCCAAATATGTTAAAGTAGAATCAGAACACAGTGCAATCAGTGCTGCAGTTGGAGCCAGTGGTGCTGGAGTAAGAGTATTTACAGCAACATCTTCACAAGGATTAATGTTAATGCATGAAATTTTATATGCAGCAGCAGGTATGAGAGTGCCTATTGTTTTAGCAGATGCCAACAGAGCAATTTCCGCACCATTGAACATTTGGAACGATCAACAAGATTCCATCGCACAAAGAGATGCCGGATGGTTGCAAATCTATGTTGAAAATGCTCAAGAAGCATTGGACACAACTTTAATGGCTTATAAAGTTTCTGAAAATCCTGATGTATTGCTTCCATCAATGGTATGTTTAGATGGATTCATTTTAACCCACACAGTTGAACCTGTTGAAATACCTGATCAAGAAAGCGTGGACAAGTTTTTACCTCCATATGTCCCGGAACATGCATATCTTGATCCAAAAGAGCCTATGTCAATTGGAAACTTTGCTGACCCTAACTATTATACTGAAGCAAGGCATGACATGGAAGTTGCAATGACCAAATCAATGGAAGTAATCCAAAAAACATGCGACGAATTCGCAGAAATCTTTGGAAGACAGTATGGTCTTGTCGAACCATACAAAACCGAAGATGCAGAAATAATATTTGTTGCAATGGGATCACTTTGCAGTACCATTAGAGTAATGGTTGACCAATTAAGAGAAAAAGGTGAAAAAGTAGGTTTACTTAAAATCAGAGCTTACAGACCATTCCCTGTTGAAGCAATCAAAGAAGCTGTCAAAGACTGTGAAAAAATAGCTGTTATCGATAAAAACTTCTCATTTGGAATTGGTGGAGCACTTTATTCAGACATGAAAGTTAAAATCGATAAAGAGATTTATGGATTTATTGCAGGATTAGGTGGAAGAGACATAACACCTGAATCAATTTTAGAAGCATACGAAAAAACAAAAGTGCCAGAACAAGATGTCACCTGGATTGGACTTAGGGAGGAATAGATATGGATATACCTGATAAAGATTTATTAGCACCAGGACACAGAGGCTGTGCTGGTTGTGGAGCTTCAATTGCTGTAAAATTAGCTCTTAATGCATTAGGAGAAAACACTGTAGCTATTTCCGCTACCGGTTGTCTTGAAGTTATGACTACACCATACCCAGAAACTTCATGGGAAGTTCCATTCATACACGTTGCATTTGAAAACTCCGGAGCAGTAGCATCCGGTGTAGAAAGTGCATTAAGAATTCAAGGAAAAGATGACGTTAACGTAGTCGCTTTCGGTGGTGACGGAGGAACCGTAGACATCGGTTTGCAATCATTATCTGGAGCTATGGAAAGAGGCCACAACATGCTTTACATTTGTTACGACAATGAAGCATACATGAATACCGGTATTCAAAGAAGTGGAGCTACACCATACGGTGCAAGTACAACAACTTCACCAAATGGAACTGCAAGTTTCGGGGAAGACAAACCTAAGAAAAACATGCCAATGATTATGGCAGCTCATGGAATTCCTTATGTGGCTACCGCATCAATCGCATACCCTGAAGATTACGTCAACAAAGTGAAAAAAGCGGCATCAATCAAAGGACCTGCATACATTCACTTACAACAACCATGTACTACCGGTTGGGGATTCGCTTCAGAAAAAACCATTGAAATGGGTAGACTGGCTGTGGAAACCGGATCATGGATCTTGTATGAAATCGAAAACGGTAACTTTGAAATCACTTACAGGCCTGAAGAAAGAAAACCTGTAAAAGAATACTTAGCACCGCAAAAAAGATTCAAACACTTAGATGAAGAACACATTGAAAAAATCCAAAAATATGTCGACGCAGAGTGTAAAGAACTAGGATTATAAGGAGGATAACAATGGAAAGTATTGTTGTAAATAGCAATTTATGTGACGGATGTCTCAACTGTGAAAACATGTGCGCATCAGTCCATAAGGCTAGCAGAATAAAAATAATCGAATATGATTCTTCCTTTTATTCCATTGTATGTCAACACTGTGAAAGTGCACCATGTATAAAAATCTGTCCTACTGAAGCAATAACCGATGATGGTGTCGATACTGAAAAATGTATCGGTTGCGGATTATGTGTAATGGTTTGTCCATTTGGTGCAATGACCTTCACAAATAAAATCGCTGAAAAATGTGACCTCTGTGCTGACAGAGAAGAAGGACCTGCATGTATTAAAG
>NZ_CAMVEE010000039.1 GCF_947166415.1 uncultured Methanobrevibacter sp.
TGATGATCCGGTCAATGATGTTTGCCCAGAGTGCGGAGGCGAACTGGATGAGGACAATTATTGCAGCGAATGCTGTGAGTTCTTCAATGAGGAAAATGATTCGAATGACTTGGATTCATATGAGGAACCGGATTATGATTCAATGGTGAACAATGGGGATAACATATGCCTTAACTGCACCTTTTGGAGCGTAAGCCCTTACGGCCGGTCCCATGGGATGGTCTGCAGGAAAGGCCAGATGCCTTACGGCCCTGATGATTCCTGTGAATTTTTCATTCAGGAACGCCACTTTGCAAACTATGGTGATGAGGGCCAGTTCCAGTTTGATGAAACCGACAGGGCAATTTCAAACAAGCTGGAAAATTGGAGGTCTAGCAGATAGAAAATCATTCCCTTTTTATAGATGTAACTTAAATTTTTATATCATAAAATACTAAAATTATAACTGTATTTAATTATTATCATAAGGAGAGGATTTTTCTGACAAAGTATATTATTATAACTGGTGGGGTAGTTAGTTCCATAGGTAAGGGTATCACATCCGCATCTATGGGAAGGATTTTAAGATCTTATGGTTTAAAAGTTTCAGCTATTAAAATAGACCCTTATTTAAACTGGGATTCTGGAACACTCAATCCATATCAGCACGGTGAAGTGTATGTCACTCATGACGGTATGGAAACAGACTTGGATTTAGGTCACTACGAAAGATTTTTGGATGTTGAGCTTGATGGATTAGCAAACATCACTACCGGTAAAGTTTACGAATCCGTTATCGCTAAAGAAAGAGAAGGAGGATACCTTGGCGAATGTGTACAGGTCATCCCTCACATCACTAATCGTATCAAAGAGATGATTAGGGAAAATTCCGAAAGCGATGACTATGATGTAGTTTTAGTTGAACTCGGAGGTACTGTCGGAGATATTGAAAGCCAACCTTTCCTTGAAGCGTTAAGGCAACTCAGAAATGAGGAAGGCCGTGAAAACGTTATGTTTGTCCATGTTACATTTATTCCCTACCTAAATGCAGCTGGAGAATTTAAGACAAAACCTACACAACATTCCACAAAAGAATTAAGAAGCGTAGGTATCAACCCTGACGTTATTGTCTGCAGATCACAGGAACCTATTGATGATGGATTAAGAGGAAAAATCGCTCACTTCTGTGACGTAGACTTCGAAGCGGTTGTAAACACTCCTGATGCCGGCACAATCTATGAAGTGCCTTTAGTATTGGAAGAGCATGACATGGGTAAGTTCATTGTCAATAGGATTGGACTGGACATTGAACCTGACTCATCCAAATTGGATGAATGGAGAGAAGTCGTCAAGTCATTAAAGATAACAGAACCTGTTGTCAACATTGGAATCATAGGCAAATATGTCGAGCTTGAAGATTCATACATCAGTATCAGGGAATCATTGCTCCATGCGGCTGCAAGCATTGGCGTTAAGGCCAAAATCAAATTCCTAAGTTCAGATGTCGATGAGCTTGACTTGGATGTAATGAAAGAATTGGACGGTATTCTGATTCCTGGAGGATTCGGAGAACGTGGTTTTGAAGGCAAACTTGATGCAGTAGAATATGCGATTGAAAACAATGTGCCATTGTTCGGAATCTGTCTTGGAATGCAATGTATGGTAACCCAATTTGCAAGAATGAACGGTTATCCTGGCGCCAACAGTTCAGAGTTTGACGATAATCTTGAATTCCCTGTCATTGACATGATGGAGGAGCAAAAGAAAATCAAGAACATGGGCGGAACCATGCGTTTAGGTTCATATGACTGCAAAATCGTTGAAGGCACCAAAACATTTGATTCCTATGGTGAAGTTGATATTGAAGAACGTCACAGACACAGATATGAATTCAACAACGATTACAGAGACGATTTGCAGGAAAAAGGTTTAATAATTTCTGGTACAAGTCCTGATGACTTTTTGGTAGAGATTGTAGAGCTTCCAAATCATCCATGGGCTATCGGATGTCAATTCCACCCGGAATTTAAATCAAGGCCTAACAGGCCACACCCATTATTCAAATCATTTTTAGAAGCTATTAAAGAGTATTCTAAAAATTAACTTTTTTCTTTTTTTTATAATTTTATACTTCAAAATCAATTTTACGAGCTTGTTTTCTATCTAATTAATATTATTGAAATTCCAATAATAGGATTATGAATTTCACTATTCTATTTTTAATTCAGATAACAGTTACTGTGTTATTTTCAATAATGGCGGTAATTTTTGATGTTAGGAGAAATACTGTTCCCAACTTATTGACTCGAAGCCTTTTGTTTTTCGGCATCATATCAAACGTTTTTTTGTCATTGATTTCAAATAACATTAAATTCATTTTAGCTTCAATTATTTCTGCACTTGTTACTTATGTTGTTACATATATGATGTGGCAATTGAATATTTGGGGTGGTGGTGATGTAAAGCTATTCACTGCCATTGCTTCAGTAATACCATTCGGAACAAGTATTGATTTTTTGAATGTTTTTCCTCAACTCTCAGTGTATCCCTTCTCATTCAGTGTTGTGGTCAACAGCATACTGGTCTCCTTTCCGTTTCTGGTTGCATTTGTAACTTATTTGATTTTCAAAAACAATGCTTTTAAAAGAAATGCTGATTTTCTGGTCAATATCTTGAATTTTCACAATCTCAAGTTTATCATTGACTCCAATCTCAACAGGATGGTTCCAGTTAAGGACATGAAGGAGGGAGCCATTGTCAATGAATACCAATTCAATGATGAATATGTCTCTGAATTGATAAATGAAATGGATGCAAACCTTAAGGTTTACCGGAACGGTGATGATTGTGAATTCAGGTATTACTTCAAGTCCCAAAGCGCTGGAGGCATAACAAAAGAGGAAATGTACCTTTTGAAGATAATGAATGCCCAGGGATTTATAGGCGATGAGATTTCAGTCAAGGTTGCATTTCCATTCACCCCTGCAATACTTTCGGGGCTGATGATTGCTCTGGTTTATGGGGATCTGATTGTATTGTTTACTAAAAATCTTGTTCTGGTGGTTTGATTGGTAATGGATAACAGAGGCCAGATTTCATTGGAATACCTGCTGATAACGGTAATCTCATTGATTGTGCTGATTGCATTTACTTTGCCTTTGATGGATTATGGCATGGGAACAGCCATGGACATTTCAGATTCCCTGAAGGTCAAATCGGATTTGTCCGACATTGCACTTGCTGTTAAAACGGTATACAATGAAGGCCAGGGATCAAAGCAAACTGTTCACATTCAACCAAAAGAAGGGATAAATGTCCATGTTGAAGGAAGCCATCTTTCAACTAGGGTGCCGCTTCATGACGGAGGATACAAAATGGTTAAGGTACCTTGCAAGTCAAATTTGGAGTCATCATCGGTTTATCTTAAGAAGGGAAGCAGCACAATAATTGTCGAATGGCCGGTTAATAGTGAAAACATGATGATTTACACCTGATTTTAACAAAAGTTATTTTAATGTAAATACTCAATAATATTAAGTATAATAGTTAAATGGCGTGTGAATTATGGATATTATTACAACAATAATTTATATCATTCTTTTTGTTATAATGATGATATTTGTCTTTTCAATAGGTATGCTTAGAAAATTCATGCCCAAAAAGGAAATAATTCTTGTGCTTATTGTAGGCTTTTTAATTGGGGCTATTGGAGGTGCATTTTTCCTGGAACCGATTTATAAGGAAATGCCTTCCGTTGTAAGCGTTGTTGAAAAGAACATGCCAAATAATGATGAAACATTATATCTGGACTTATCATCAACGAATGATATTAACGAATTAAAGAACAATCTTTCCCATACTGAAGGATTCAAATCTTTTGATGAGAACAGTATTACGATAACGTTATGGTCGTTTACCGATGTTGAAAAGGCTTATTTTGAAGATATCGTCGGAAATATCGATTCCCATTATAAAAATTATACTGTAAATTCATCCGGAAAAATAGACATAGAAATTGAAGACAATTATTCTTCTTCAGAAGCTTTAAAATCATTTTCAGATTGGTATAAGTTGGTATATGGTGATACATTATCCTATGCTCAAGTCCATGCCAAATTGGTTATCGCTTCATCATCCTTGGATCAGTTTGAACAGAATCTGATGGATAGGGGAATCGTTGCAAGCCATATCGAAGGTCCAGTTCAAAACAGAATCAATGACACCAATTCTTCAATGATTCCATCTACACAGTTTGTTCTGATTACAGGTGGGGTCGGAGTCATAGTTTCTCTGATTGGAGTTTTCTTCGATTCGGTAGTAGTCTATTACAGAAGATTTAGGAAATTCGTAACAGAAAAGAAAAAACGGTAATGGCCATGAATGTTGCTATCTTATTTTCCGGTGGAAAAGACAGTACGATGGCTTTGTATTATGCGTTGAAGGAGAAAGAAGATGTCAAATATCTTCTTTCAATGAAATCCGCTAATGAAGAATCCTACATGTTCCATGTTCCCAACATTCATGTAACCGATTTGCTTGCAGAAGCCCTGGATATTCCAATCATTTCTGCCGTAACTCCTGGAGTTAAGGAAGAGGAACTTGAAGATTTGAAAAGGGAGTTTGAAAAGCTCAAGAGTTTAGGCGTTGAGGCCATATATACCGGAGCCCTTTATTCAGTTTATCAGAAATCCAGAATAGAAAAGCTTGGATTAGATGTGGGGTTGAAAATCGTTTCTCCCTATTGGCATGTCGATGAACTTGAATACATGAGGGAAATCGTATCTTTAGGATTTAAGGTCATTATCTGCGGCGTTGCAGCATGGGGATTGGATGAATCCTGGCTTGGCCGTGTCATTGACGATGATGTAATCGATGAACTTGTCAAACTCAACGAAAAATATCAGGTCAACATAGCATTTGAAGGCGGTGAAGCCGAAACGTTGGCTATTGATGGTCCTATTTTCAAAAAAAGGCTTAAAATTTTAAAAGATAAAAAAGAATGGCATCTTGACAGTGGTGTTTACATTATTGAAGATGCAATTCTTGAAGAAAAGTAGCTACATGCCCATTTCTTCTAAAAATTCATTTATTTTTTCATAAAAACTGTCTATATCGCTTTCATTAATGAGTATTTTATCGGAAAGAGCTATTACAGTGCCCATTCCAAATTCCAATTCTGTCATGTCTCTTTTTAGGAACACGTTGAAATCTTGGGAATCGTCTTCCCTCATTCTCTTTTTCAGTCTTTCGAAACGCAGGTTCTGATTTGCAAATATGGAAAGAATTATGAAGTTGTCGAAGTTTTCCTTGAACATTTCAACTTCGTGATGGCTTCTGATTCCCTCAACGACAATCATGTTATCGAATCCTTCTTCCTGAAGCTTTTTGATTTTCTTGATTGTCAGTTCGGAAACTATATACTCTCCGTGTTCTTTTCTTAAATTGACGGCGGTCTCCTTGGAACCTTCACCTCTTTTTTTAGCTTCTTCTCTTACAATGTCTCCCATACTTACGATAATAGCTCCTTTTGCAGCAGCACTTTCGGAAACTAAGCTTTTTCCAGATCCAGGTAATCCTGAAATTCCCATAACTTGCATCATATTCACTCTTTTATTTTAATTTGTTGTAATGATTCTTTAAGATTCTCTTCATTGTCGAATTCGTTGACTAAATCTATTAAGAATTTTTTATCTTGCTCCTTTAAATCTTCAGCTATTTTTGTCATAAACGGAATGGCCCTTACGATATTGTCCATGATGGACACGTCTGACATCTTTGCGGTTCTGGACAATGGATTCAAATCAATTGTAATGATGTTCTTTCCGCTTTTCTTAAGGATTTCGGCCCTGTCCCCATCTTCAAGAGGAACAAGTATTGTGTCGGCTGAATATATTCCTGTTTTGCTTGCAGATGCTCTGCTGTTCTTGATGTCATCAATGTATTCGATATCGTCATCCAATGTTCCGAGTATGTCTTTGTAACCGTGGTCCTTGTATAGTTTTGTAATTATATTTACACGTTCATCGGTTCTGTAAAATAGGTTTATTTCGATTTTTGCATTGATTGCGTTTGCCAGTTCGATTATTTCATCGCAGGCAAGTGCGGTTGCATTTCCGTTGACGGAAATGACTGGATTATTTGATAAAAGTAAAGCCGCAACGGCGACATACATTGCTCTTTTTGCAGGATATGTTGTTTTCTCTCCAATTAAGTAATCGAATGCCTCTCCTCTTCCGTGGGCAATCATTCCTGAGTCCGCCAGATAGCCTTCCTTTGATGCCTTAACTATCTTGTCTCTTAAAAGCAATGATTCGTAGCGGGGATGTGATTTTGGTATCATATTTTCCTTTCTCCTTATTTTAAATCAATATTCATCTGAGCCAAATATCCCAAGAATGTTGTAATCAGCAATGTTGTTATAATCATTGGAATGAAATTCATTAAAAAATTGTTGTCTAAAATTATTGGGCGTGTATTTGGCAGAATTGAAAGTATGAAATCGCAGATTATGTTCATTATGGCAAATACGGCCCCTCCGAGAAATCCTTCCACAACTTCGTTGGTTTCAATAGTTCTGATGTAGAGTATTCCAAAAAAGCCTGTAATGACTATTGAGGTCACCGGAACGAGGATATTCACATAGGGGACATTGTCTATAAAAATCGGATTTAGATATGCGGTAACAAGATGTGTTATGAACCAGATGAGTATTCCGAATATTACTGCAAGTTTCAATTTCATATTTTTAAACCTTAGACTTTTATCAGTAATATTTTTGATTAAAAAATCTTATATACTTTTCTAACCTGATTAATTATTGCAATCTTGGTGAAATTTCTAAAAAAAAGTTTGGGATGGTTAGGTAAATAATCAGATGATTACCTACCTAACAACTTGTTTTTACAAGCTTTTAGAGAAATGAATTTAAATTTGGCTGTTTAATCTATCTCTCAGGCTACATTGTAGCCGATTATATAATATATACATTCAAGTATATAAACTTATTTATAATTTATAAAAATTCAAGTATACTTTATTAAAAACTTATATATTCAGTGATTTACTAAAATTAAATTGAATTATGTATAATGAGGAACAAGAGAACTATTATCAAAAGATGTTGGCTAACTCGATATCCTCTGCAAATCCTTGCGATGAGGCAAAAAGGAAAGCCAGATTGTTATCTCCATCCTACTACGAAGATTTGAAGGAGCAGCTGCTTATCAAATATGATGGAAAAAAGCTGACTGACATAAGAAATGCCAGTGTCGTTTCAACAGATCATGGAGATACATTAAAGATTACAACAACAGAAAAGATAGACTTCAAAATCGAGGACAACGATTTCAAAAGCCAAATAAATCATAACCTGAAGCTGCTTCCAAAGATAGGCGTTAAAAAAGAGGAAAACCTAAAAAGCAGCGGATACGAAACAATTGAATCACTTAAAGGCCATGATGCCTACGGCGATATCGCATCCAAGTTTCTTGAAAGAATTGATGATATGTCCTTTTGTGAAATCATCGAATTGCTTGACAATAACAAATATTCAAAGAAGTGCCGGGACAACCTGATTAAATGCATAAGCCTTACTGACCGTGAAAACTTCAAATTCATGGATATAGAAACTAAAGGCCTATCCAATGTTCCGATAATACTTATAGGCGTCAGTGAAATCAAAGGAAACAAGATAATATCCTCACAGTATTTCTTGAGGGACTACAGTGAGGAGGAAGCTATTCTTGACGGATATCTCTCACATCTTGATGAGGATTCAGTCCACGTCACCTTCAACGGCAAAAGCTTTGACGTGCCATTTATTAGGAACCGGTGCATATATAATAGAATTGATGCAAACCTGGATTTGCCCCATTTGGATTTGATGTATTTTGCAAAGAATCTATGGAAGGACCAGTTGCCTAACTGCAAGCTCCAGACAATTGAAAAGGAACTGTTCGGCCTTGAAAGGGAAGGGGATGTTCCGGGACAGTATATTCCAGGATATTACGATACTTATTTATCACAAAACAATATTGGGCCAATCGTGCCTATAATAGAACATAACAGGCAGGATATCGTATCTCTTGCAGGTTTTCTAGAGAGAATGTATGAGGATGTAAATTAATATGGGACTTTTTGACAGGTTTAAGAAAAAGGAAAAGGAAAGGAAAGCTATTCCAGATGAAGTTGAAATAGATGAAGATCAGCTCATTTTAAAAAAGATTGCAACAACCAGCAAGGACAGGTATGAAAGGGCTGCCGCTGTAAACCAGATTACAAACGAGTATGTTGCCTTAGACATTGCCAAAACCGTAAAGGACAGGGCCATAAGGCTCATTGCTGCAAACAAGTTAAAGGACGAACGTTTGCTTTGGGATGCTGCAGAAAACTCAAACTTCTTTGATGTTCGAAGCTTCGCCTATGAAAGGTTAGGAGAAAACAACAAGTCCATTGCAGAAATCGTATTGAACACCAAGAAAAATCCCGGTGCGGATGAAATATTCCAAAAGGTTCAGGATGAGGAAACCCTCAAATGGATAGCTATTGATGCAATTGACAAAAGATACAGAAAAGAGGCCGCAGAAAAGATAGAATCCGAAGAGGTTCTCAAGGATTTGGTTTTCAAATCAGATGACAGCTCTGTCAAAAAGATAGCTATCAACAAGGACGGATTCACGGATGAGGACATTCTCCAGAAAATAGCAACCGATGAAAAGGATGAGGAAGTGAAGGTTGCCGCAATAAACAAGATTGAAAATGAGGAGAAACTGGCTGAAATCGCAAAGTCAGAGGACAATGCAAAGATAAGGTCACTTCTCTTTGAAAAGATTACTGATATAGAATTGCTTAAAAGCATTGCTTTAAATTCAGATAAATCAGATGTCCGTCTTGATTTAATAACACAAATCGATGATGAGGATTTGCTCGCCCAAATAGCTTTAAATGATGCAGATAAGATCGTCAGAAGCGAAGCAGTTAAAAAGATTTCAAATGAGGATACCCTATTGAAGGTCATCAATAAGGACGAGGACAGATTCGTTCGCCAGATTGCAGTTAAAAACATCACAAATCCTCAGGACTTGATTGATATAGCTTTAAATGACGATGACCAGTTCGTAAGGAGCAATGCAATCAACAATCCAAACCTGGCCGATGAAAAGGATTTCGTAAACATTGCCATCAATTCAACACATGAGGATACTGCTTATGAGGCATTGGATCGTGTAAGTGATGAAAAGTCATTCATTGAAATATTGAAAAACGCCAAATTGGAGGATATCAGAAAGGTTACCCTGGACAACATTGACGATTTGGAAACCTTAATCAGAATCGTCCTTGCAAATAAGGATGAGGAGTTCTCCCTCAAAGCTTTGGATAAAATCAAAGTTGAAAGCTGCCTTATAAAGATATATGAGCAGGGAATTTCTGAAAACATTTCCGTTCGTGCCGTATCCAAAGTCAGAAATCAGAAATTCTTGACAAGTGTTGTTAAAAACGAACCTCAATGGAGGGTTCGTGAAGCTGCAGTCAAGCACATCGTAAGCAAAAAGGTTTTAAAAGAAGTTTCAATTTCCGATGATAGCGAATATGTACGAAATATTGCAAAAAAGAGGATGAATTTATAGGTAAAATTCAGGCTCTTTTCTTTTGCTGTTTGCCTCTTCAAATGCTGGTTTTTTAGCTTCAAAGGCTTCTCCGCTAAATTTTCTTGCATCTTCCGGACAGATGTTGATGCATGCGGTGCATCTGCTGCATAAGTCCAGATCTGTAGCTATCGGATCGTCTTCAGGTATGGCCTGTTCGGGACATATTGAAGCGCAGTCATAGCAGAATGAACAGAGTGTGTCATCGCAGCTTATGACAAAAGGAAGCTGTTTCAGGTCAACGTATGGCCTGTTTCCGGGAATTTCGCTTTTTAATGGTTCGCCGGATTCTATTTTTTCGCTGCATTTTGCTGCAAATTCGTTGATTTTTTCAATGTCTGATTCATCAGGCCTTCCGACTGCCACGCCATCGAATATTGAGTGGTGGCTTACTGTAGATGCCGCTGCAATCACGTTGAAATCGTTTTCCTTTAGGATATCAACAAGTTCGAGCAGTGCATCTGTCACGTGTGCATTTCCGTAGTTTACGATAGCTATTGCCTTTGTGTTGTTTCCCTTGAATTTGGCAAGCCTTTCGCTTCCGGTTTTCGGAAGCCTTCCTGCAAAGACAGGCATTCCGACAATCACGATGTCTTCGTTTGTAAATTCCTTTTCCTGGTTGAAGGTAAGCAGGTCATAGCTTTTTGAAGCAGAACTTAAATTGCCTGCAACTTGTTCAACTACCTTTTTGGTAGTTTCGGATGGACTGAAAAAAATTTTTGTTAGATTTGACATATTATCACTGATTTAACATATGTTCATCAATCAACATAAAAATTTCGGACTGTTTTATTCATATTTTTCAAATTAATTATTTGTTTTGTTTAATTTTTATTTTCAATTGTTTTTCAAATCTAAACTATTTGGTTCAATAAGCTATTTTCAGAGTATTTTGTTCAGATTTTTGAAAAACTTTAAATATGATATGTGGCCAAAATATGTATGTAGGAAGTAACCTTCCGACTCATAGTGAGGTGTAGAATGTGAGTGACAAAAAAACAGCAATGGTGGGAACACCATGCCAGATACTGGCTGCCACTAAAATCAACAGATACGAAGAACAGACAGGCGGATCACCTATTGATGTTAAAATAGGATTGTTCTGCATGGAAAACTTTTCATACTCATATCTTGAAAGATACTTGAAGGAACAGGGCATTGAACTGTACGAAGTAAAGGAATTCAGAATAGATAAAGGCAAATTCATAGCCAACCTTATTGACGGTAATGTATTCAAGATACCTATTGCCGAAACCGAACCGTTCACACGTAAGAACTGCCATATCTGTACCGATTATACTTCAGATACCGCAGACATATCAGTGGGTTCAGTCGGCTCTCCGACAGGATACTCCACAGTTATCGTCAGGTCAAAAAAAGGAAGACAGATAATTGAGGATTGCATTGAAAACGGCTACATTACTGTTGAGGAAATGTCTGATGCAGGGCTTGGCCTTTTGGAAAAAATTGCCAATCAAAAAATCTCTAAAAACACCAAAAGGTACAGGAAAAGGGAAGCCGTTGCAAGGCCGGTACTATCAAAACGTTCAGTTTCTGAAGAGGAATTCATCAAGGAATGCAGCTTATGCCAGTTTGAAAACCTTCAAAATGATGTGATAAGCGTAGGATCATGCGTGCTGTGCGGAGCCTGCGAATATGTCTGCCCAATCGATTCAATTCAGATTAATAGAAGAAAACCGGTATCCAAAAAGGAATGCGACGATGACTGCCACGCATGCTACTTTGCATGCCCTAGAACTTTCATCAGTGAAGAGATATATCCAAAAGACATTGACACAAAGCCTCTTGGAAACTATCTGGATATCTACTCCGTAAAGGCGGATTCAATAATAGGTCAGGATGGTGGAGTAGTCTCAGCAATCTTGGTATATCTGCTTGAAAACGGCATTGTTGATGAAGTGTCTGTCGTCGGCGAAGACAAGGACGCTCCATGGAGACCTCAATCAAAACTCACATCCTCAGTTCAGGACGTCATCACTGCGGCCGGAACTAAATACAGCACTACACCAATCGGATTTAAAGCCCTTAACAAATAGGGTTTTCAATCTACTTTTTTTTATAGAAACTATTTAATATCATTAAATCAATAAAAACTATTAGGTGATTAGATGGAATTAATGAGAGAGCTTTCTTTAGCGCCTGGTGTATCAGGCTCTGAAGAGGAAATAGCTAATATTATTACTCGTGAATTAAAAGGTGTAGCTGACAAAATTGAAAAAGACAGTATGGGAAACCTTATTGCAACTAAAAAAGGTGAAAAGAAAGCCCCTACCGTAATGCTTGCAGCTCACATGGATGAAATCGGATTAATGGTAAGATACATTGACGATAACGGTTTTATTAAATTCTCAAACATCGGTGGAATCAACGATCAGATGCTGATGAACCAGACTGTTACCATCCATTCCTCTATAGGGGAACCTATAGTTGGTGTAATCGGTTCAAAACCACCTCATGTTACAAAAGCCGAAGAAAGAAACAAAGTAGTTAAAGCTGAAGACATGTTCATTGACATCGGTGCAAAGGACAAGGAAGACGCCGAAAAGATGGTCAGAATCGGAGACAAGATGACCTTCAACTCATTGTTCGTGGAATATCCTAACAATCTGATTATGGGTAAGGCTTTGGACAACCGTGTAGGCTGCTATGTAATGATGGAAGTTTTAAAAAGAGTTGAAACCAGGGCTACCGTTTATGGAGTAGGTACAGTGCAGGAAGAGGTAGGTCTTAAGGGAGCAAAAACTTCATCATACAAATTGAATCCTGACTTGGCCATTGCACTTGATGTAACCCTATCCGGAGACCATCCTGGAATCAAGCCTGAAGAGGCACCTGTAGTGATGGGCAAAGGTCCTGCAATCATCCTTGCTGATGCAAGCGGAAGAGGTATCTTAACCCAACAGTCAGTTAAGGACATGCTGATCAAGGCAGGAGACGAAAATGAAATTCCATATCAGCTGGAAGTAAGTGACGGCGGAACCACTGACGGAACTGCAATCCACTTGACCCGTGAAGGAATTCCAACAGGCGTATTATCCGTTCCAACCAGATACATACACACTCCGGTAAGCGTATGTAGCATGGACGATATCGAAGCAACCATCCAATTGATTACCGAAGCTATAAACAATTTATAGCTTTTAATTTTCTTTTTTTTAATATCAGGTTAATTTATTTGCGTTAAGCATCTAGTTTAAAAGCAGCTCTAAACTTTTTCTTATTTTAAATGTTTGCAGAATTTTTTTTCAATTGCTGTTAATTTAATGACTAAAGGACATATAATGTAATTCATGTATATGATAGTTAGTTTTGACTGCAAATTTAAGACAAACCAACAAAATATTGAAAATATGCTTCAGCATTTTGGATTAAGAAAAATTCAAAGTTCATTATATGTTGGTGAAATGAGTAATGATGAAAGAAAATCTCTTGAGGGCAATATCAATGAAAAGATTCGTGAAAATGACAGTGTTTTGATAATTCCAATTTGTCAAAATTGTTATATGAAAAAAGGATATTGCGGACGTGAAATAAAATTTAAAAGTGATTTGTTTAGGGTGTTTTAATATGAAAATAGTAATTGACGGTTATAATAAATCAATTCATAAAAAAGATAACCAAATTGTCATACATGAAAAAACAGAAATTTTAGATTCAATTAAAGCAAGTCTAGTTAGCGATATAACAATTATAGGAAAAGGATATGTGACATTTGATGCATTAAATTTAATGGCTGAAAATGAGATAAAATTGATAGCTATTAATCCGAGAGGGCAGCTGACATACACGCTTGAAGCACCTAATTTAAAAAATATTAAACTTAAAAAAGAGCAATATAAATTAAGTGAAAATAGACGAGGACTTGAAATTTCAAAAGAGCTTATAAAATCAAAAATGAAAAATCAAAAATCGACATTGACAACACTTAATAAAAATAAACGGCTTAAAAGAGTTTTTAACCATAGGCACAAAATCGACGATTGTATAAATAAACTTGAAAAATTGGATTTAAGAGGAAATAATGAAGAAATAAGAATGAAAATGCTGGGCTTGGAAGGAAAAGCATCAAATGAATATTGGGCTGCTGTAAAATATTTCATTCGTCCGGAAATAGGATTTGATTCAAGAACAAAAAAACCAACAGATTTGTTAAATTCAATGTTAAATTATGGATATGCAATTCTTGCAAGCGAGATAACTAAAAGCATATTACTAAATGGGCTTGATCCTTACTGTGGTTTTTTACATTTTGATATGGATAAACGAACAAGTTTAACATTTGATTTGATAGAACCATTCAGGCAGCAAATTGTAGACAAAAGTATGATAAGCTTAATTAATAAAAAACAGGTCACAGTAGATGATTTGGATAAACGGAATAATACAATAAAGTTAGAGGCAAGAAAAATAATTGTAGAAAAAATCTTGGGAAAACTATTTTCAACAATTACTTATAATGATGAAGCAGTGAGTTATTCTGATTTGATTCAAAAACAAAGTGAAAATTTAGTTGATACATTGTTAGATAATCAAAAATTCAATGGATTTTACTTGCGATGGTGAGGAAATGTGAGGCATTTTTAAGTGAAAAATCCATGTCCTCAAAAATAATGAAAATAATTGCATAGGTGTTTTTAAATAATATACTTTTTGAGGAAATCCACTAGGAAATTGATGTGTGGAGATGTTGTCCTCAAAAAATTTTTTAAAGAAGAAATATAAAACTATTAAACAATTATTTAAAGGAAAATTTTGCAGTGTTTGTACTGAATGTTTTCAATGTAAAAATTCGAAACTAAATCTAATTTTGAATCTATTTTACATTTAATTGAATTTAAATGATCATCTTCTACTAAATGAGCACCCATACTAGATTGGGGAATAGTATTCCAACGAGTCAACATACCCCTGCAATTAATAATCTTTTTTGAACATCCATACTCAAAATCTGTTTTTCCCATATTATACCAATTCTCTATAATGTCAATGCTTTGTTGAATAGTAGATTCAAAGCCTACAGTTGATCTAGGAAGACAAACCAACGCTATATTATCCATATCATTGCTTATTTTTGTTTGTACTGAATGTTTTCAATGTAAAAATTCGAAACAGATTATTTGAAAATACCCCAAAACAGAGTGGGGGCATTGATAGGAAGCA
>NZ_CAMVEE010000040.1 GCF_947166415.1 uncultured Methanobrevibacter sp.
TAGAAAAATTAAAACGATAAAATTAGAGTATTTTATCATTAATTAATTCTGCATTGAGTATAGATGCACCTGCTGCACCACGAACAGTATTATGTCCAACAAGAACATATTTGAAACTATTGTCAAATGCTTGGTCTTTTCTTAACCTACCAACAGTAACAGCCATACCGTTACCCGCATTTCTATCCATTCTTGGCTGTGGTCTGTCGGATTCTTCTTTGACAATTACTGGATTTTCAGGAGCTGAGAATAAATTTAGTTCTTGTGGCAATCCTTTAAAGTTTGCCATACTATCTTTAACATCAGCAATGTCAAAGTCATCTTCCAACTCAATGAATACTGCTTCAGTATGACCATCGATAACAGGAACCCTATGACAAGATGCACTTAAAGAGAAATCTGCATTAACTACATCAGTACCATCGAAAGAACCTAACAGATAGAGAGATTCGCTTTCCATTTTTTCCTCTTCCCCACCGATGTAAGGAACAAGATTGTCAACAATAGCCATTGATGGAACCCCATTATAACCTGCACCGGATACTGCTTGCATTGTTGAGACCCTAACAGCTTTAACATCAAAGTTATCCACAACAGGTTTTAAAGTTAAAGCCAATGCAATAGTTGAACAGTTAGGGTTGGTTACTATGAATCCGTCCCAGTCATTTTCCTTCTGTTGAGCATCAATCATGTTTAAGCACTCAGGATTAACTTCAGGAATTACTAATGGAATATTTTTCTTCATTCTGTGTGCACTAGCATTACTTGCAACAACGTAATCTTTAGCAAAATCTTTTTCAACTTTTAAAGCGAAATCAGCTGGAAGTGATGAAAATACAATATCTACATCGTTATCCATAGCGTCAGGGTTTGTTTCACAAACTACAATGTCTTTAACTGATTCAGGCATTGCATCATTCATATACCAGGTTGTTGCATCTTCGTATCTTTTACCGGCGGAACGAGAGGACGCCGCTAAAGCAGTAATTTCAAAATCTGGATGGTTTTCGAGTAATTGAATAAATCTTTGTCCAACCATCCCAGTTGCACCGAGAACACCAACGTTTACCATATTAAACACCTATTCTAATCCTAAAACATCATTCATACTGCTGACAATACCTAGTTCAGCATTAGGAATATATCTAATAGCCCTAATCACACCAGCAATGAAAACTTCCCTAGTATGTGCTTGGTGTTTGAGCTCTATTCTTTCACCTTCACCGACAAACATCACGGTGTGGTCACCTACGATATCTCCACCACGGATGGCATGAACACCGATTTCCTCTTTAGTTCTTTTGCCAACCAAACCTTGTCTTCCGTAAACACCAACTTCTTCTGTGTCACGGCCAAGTTCCCCAGCAATCACTTCAAATGCAGTCATAGCTGTTCCGGAAGGAGCATCCTTTTTCTGATTGTGGTGAGCTTCAATAATTTCAATATCAAAATCATATAACAATGGCGCCAATTTCTTTAATGTGTTGAAAAATACGTTAACTCCAATGGACATGTTTGAAGAAATGACTGCAGGAACATTGTTTTCCTTAATGTTTTTTGTGTTTTCAGCCATTTGCTCTTCGCTGAATCCAGTAGTTCCAACAACAACACCAACGCCACAAGAAGTAGCCACCCTGATTGTGTCAACAGCAGCATGTGCAATGGTAAAGTCCACCAAAACATCTGCACCGGAAGATTTCAAAGCTTCTTCCAAATCTTCTGATCCAACAATTTTAACACCAATTTCCCCAACGCCAGCTTTAAGGCCTGCATCGACGCCTGCAAGAGGAGTGTTTGGCATTTCAATAGCTGCAACTACTTCCATGTCATCTTGTTCAGTAATTCTTTTAATAATGCCGGAGCCCATTCTTCCTGCGGCTCCAGTAACTGCTACTTTTATCATGATTTAACCTTTTAAATTAAATTAGAATCTTTTAAAGCTTTTTTGAGAATTTCGAGATTTTCTTCTTTCATTGGAGCTAATGGTTGTCTGAGAGGTCCTGAAGGAAGCCCCATAAGACCCATAGCTGTTTTTACAGGTACAGGATTGCTTTCAATGAATAAAGCTCTGATTAATTCAACCATTTCATAATGGAGTTCGATTGCTCTTCCATAATCATCATTCAAGATGCTGTCAACCATTAGAACCATTCTTCTTGCATCAATATTTGCAGATGCACTGATAACACCAGTACCTCCAACTGCCATAATAGGCAAGGTCAATGAATCTTCACCTGATAAAATATTGAAATCGTCTTCAAGTCCTTCATGCTGAAGAGCCCTGTATATGTCGGAAACTTTATCAACACTTCCACTAGCTTCTTTAACTGCATCGATATTGTCTACTTTAGCCAATTCCACAATGGTTTCGACATCCATGTTTACTCCAGTACGGGATGGGACATTATATAAAATAATCGGAATGTCACAAGATTCAGCAACGGTTGTATAATGATTAATTAAACCATGTTGCTGTGGTTTATTGTAATAAGGAGTGATTAGCAATGCAGCATCAGCTCCAGCATCGGCAGCGAATTGTGTTAGGGATAATGCTTCGGAAGTAGCGTTACTTCCAGTTCCCGCAATTGTCTCTACTCTGCCATCAACTTCATCCACTAAAATTTCAATTACTCTTTGATGTTCTTCATGACTTATTGTAGCTGATTCACCGGTAGTTCCGGCGCCAACTAAACCTGAAACTCCTTGGTCAATGAGATAATTAATATTGGATCGGAATCCCTCTTCATCAATTTCCCTGTCTTCAGTTAAAGGAGTTACCATTGCAACGTATGTACCTTCAAAATTCATTTTAAAACCTCGCTAATTAAACTGTGTGCTTTTTCACCATCTTTCCAATCAACAAATAATACAATGGCAGTTTGTGATGAAATAATTTCAACAATGTTTATGCCATTTATCCTAAGTGGTTCTGTAATTTCTGAAATAATTCCCGGGGTATCAATGATATCTGGACTGACAAAAGTAATCATCGCTGTATCTCTTCCCAAGGACAAAGAACTTAAGACATCATTTTCCACAACAAAATGGTGCAGTAAATGATATGCTTTGTTAGAATCTGCCTTATCGACAAATGCGGTCATTGAATTCTGACCTGCAGAAATGCCGAAAATGTTAATATCTTCCTCAGCAAGACATCCTGTCAAGCCGGCAAACAGACCAACTTTTTTTACCATAGCCTCGCCGACAATTGCAATAAGAGAAATAGGGTTCTTATAAAGTGTTACGCATTTTAACATGTCTCCTTCATAAGGTCCCACAATACGTGTTCCCTTTGAAGATAAATCACCATGGGAGAAGTTGATGATTTTAGCACTTATTAATGGATCTTTGTATTTCAATGCATGAGGGTGTAAAACCTGCGCACCATGGGTGGCCAAATCCCTCATCTCTTCAACTGTAATCTGATCTAATAATTCAGCATCCTCAATTTTATTAGGGTCAGTTGACATCACTCCATCCACATCAGTGACAATTATAACTTCATTAGCTTCCAAACAATGCCCTACTAAAAATGCTGTGACATCGCTACCACCCCTTCCGAGGGTTGTGATTTCTCCGCTAGGACCTTTTCCTAAAAATCCGCAAATAACAGGAATGATTCCCTGATTGACAAGTCTTTTGATACCTTCAATTTTGATATTTGTGGTTTTGAAATCTATCTTTGCCTCTAAAGAGTTTGAATCAGTTATGATTGGCCATAAATCATTATAAGGGTCAATAAATTGAGAAGTTACTCCTAAAGATTCAATAGTTGCTGAGAATAATCTAGCACTAGTTAATTCGCCCATAGCCATAATTTCTGCCTTTTGCTTGTCAGTCAAACTTACGCCGATTGCTTCATTTGATAAATCAAGAAGATCATCGGTTGTCTTGTTAACGGCTGAAACTACAACTACAACCTGATTGCCTTTCATATACTCATTTACAACGGACTGCGCCGCTTTTTTAATTCTGGAACCATCTCCCACCGAGGTTCCACCAAATTTTGCTACTATTAAATCCATTAAGTTCACCTATTTCTTTAAAAATTATTGACATTTTGTTAAAAAATCAATTAAACAAAATATACATATTTATTTTTATACAACCATATTAATAAACTTTATAATAAAATGAGAGCTGTATACCTAAAAAAATTCAAAATATAAAAAAGATTAATAAAAAAGAGTAAGAAAATATGAAAAAAGCTTAGTCTTGGGTTTGTTCTAACCTTACAAGCCTTGTAACATATCCTGCGATTTTATTTCTTAAATGTTTAGTACTTACAGTAGAGTATTCTTGTACTAATTTTTTGTTTTCTTCAAAATCAGTAGTGAAAACACCTTTGTGAGTTTCGATAAGTTCTTTTGCTAAACGTTTAACAAATGAAGTTCTAATATTACCCATTAACATTCCTCCCTAAAATTTTTTTCTGCTCATTCTTATTTAAAATAGTTAGCATGTCTAATATTTGATCAATGATATCTGCATCAAGACCCCTTTCTTCAGAAAATCTCCTGACTTTATCATGGAGTTTGTCTTCCCGGGATTTATCGTAAATCGGCATCCCGATAAAATCCTTTGCAAGAACAATGTCTTTTGCAAGAGAAGTTCTCTGAGAAATTAAATCTAACAATTCATTATCAATTTCATCAATGCGATTTCTAGATTCGATTAGAAGATTTTCAGCTTCTTCAATGCTGTTAAAAGATTTAATTTTATAATCCTCTGACAAAAAATCACCATCTTTGATAATAATGATAATAATATAATCTATTAGCATACTAGTATTTAAACTATATGCCTGAATTACAAAAAATGATAATTTAAATCAAAACGCAGCCAATATTGTCAACTGCAGTTTCTATGACCTGACCCTCATATTTGCTCCAGGATTCCCTGACATCATCAATTGAATCCGGACTGACAACAGCAACAAATGAGGAACCTGTACCTGACAATCCTGATGCGATTGCACCTGCCTCTAAAGCATCAACAGCTATCGCTGAATCAAAACCTAAAGTTGCGGAGTAAACAAGACCGTTCAAATTCAATGCCTTGAAATAATTCCTGTCTTTGGCAAAACCGAAAGCCGTTTCAACCAATGGAGATAAGAGTTTCATGCGTTCAGGATTGGAATCTCCTGATTTTGAATAAAAATTAGGCATATATACCAAAATTAGATGCTCCTCCATCTTTTCTTTTATGATGAACTCCCTGTTTTTATTATCCGTTACGACAACACCTCCAAAATAGGAAGCGGTTGCATCATCAAATGAACCGGTGATTGTAACACCAGCTTCCAGGGAAGCATCAATGGCCATGTTGATAATCTTCAAATCATCAAGAGGCTTAAAATCAAATTCCTGTGAAACTATCTCAGATACAGCCTTGACAATTGCGTTGGAAGAGGCGCTGCTGCTTGAGAGGCCTGAAGCCATAGGCAACTTAGAAGTTGTTTTCAAATTGACACCGAATTCCTCCTGACTGATGTTGTAATGGTCAAAAACCCTTTTCACACATAATTCCATCAATGTATTGTCTGCGCCAACATCATTAAAACATTCTATTCCGCTTTTGATAGATTTGGCTTCACATACGATATCCAATCCAATGCCGAAAGCCGAACCGAATCCTGTGGCGATTGCATTGATTATGGTTGCAGAACCAGGGGATCTGACAGTCCTTTTCATTATTTGACCTCATCATATGGAATGTTGATTTTTGAGAAATCCTTTGCCCTGTTTCTGGCATTCAAAGACAGAGCATTTCTGAACTCCCCATCATTGACCATTTTATCAATGGCTCTTGCTATTGATGAAATTTTCTTTGGATTGACAAGCAAACCGACATCATCGGTGATTATTTCAGTAATTCCTCCGACATTACTGCCTATTACAGGCTTGCCACATGCCAATGCCTCTATTAAAACCAGACCAAAACTTTCAGAAAAAGATGGTAATACCAGCACGTCAGCGCTTGGAATGATGTTTTCAACATCATTTCTTGAACCTGTGAAAATCACATCACGGATATTTTCCTCTTCAACCTTTTTCTTGAGTTTCTTGAATTGGGGTCCGTCCCCAACGACAACAAGATAATAATTGCTGTTTGCTATTTTTTTAGCTTCCAAAAGAGAGTCTACATTTTTCCTTTTTATCAGATTTCCTACAAAAAGAACTATAGGCTTATCAGAAAGCTTATATTCCTCTTTAAATGAAGAATCATCAGTATTCTTAAATTTTTCAATATCTACGGAATTCCATGAAATTTTGGTTTTGTCTGCAATGCCTGTAACGCCAGTTGCAATGATTTCATGTTTTAGGGCATTGCTTACCGCAAAAACACCGTCAGCATTCTTCAATACCTTTCTAATGGTTGACCTCATCAAAGGTTGGGTCTTGTATAATTCAAACATATCAGAACCGTGTGCAGTAACGTAAGTCTTGATTCCATGCTCATTTCCTACCTCTACCGCAGCAGCACCTGCGGGAAACAGGTAATGTCCATGAATAATGTCAATGTCGACCTTTTCAAGAAGGTCCTCTAATGCCTTTTTAGCATTCATCTTAAACATCAATCCCCTAACACCCGGAATGTTAAGTCCCTTTGTTCCGATTACATGGATGCCGTCAATATCCTTAATTTCCTTGTGAGGATAAGTGATTACATAGACTTCATGCCCTTGCTTTACAAGTTCCTTTGATAGAGTGTGAATATGAACACCTACACCACCAACATGTGGTGGAAACTGACCAACCATAGCTATCTTCATTGAAAAACCTCAATATTATATTTCAAGATTATTGTTTAAATAATTAATCAGTAAAATTGTTTAAAAAAAGTGAATATAAAGTTTGGGGACTCATTTTTTGAAATTGTCATTGAGATAATTGCCTTCCATATCAACCAAAATGACATTCAAATCCAATTCAAAGCGCTGCATGCATCTTTCGGCAATTGCTGAAGCTATACTGTTTGAAACTTCAGTGGAACGATTGATTTCATTTAAAATGGACATCATATCATCGGTTGTTTTGGAATCATACAGCCTTTGGAGATGCACTTTGTCAACACCGCTGATTGCGGCATGGGCAACCATTATCTCACGCCTTCCGTCGGCAACGGCATGCTTTGTGTTGAACAATCCTCCTGCAACCTTAATCAGCTTGCCTATGTGTCCGAAGTATATGAACTCATCGATTCCCCTTTTTTTGGCTTCCTCAAACATGAAACCCACATAGTTTCCTGTCTGAATAATCTGTTCCTTGTCAACACCCAAACATTTCAAAGCCAATTTTTCACCGATGTTTCCAGGTACGAATACCAATTCACCGACATCAGATGCCAATGCGACATCGATTTGGGTGACTATTGAATTCTTATAGGCTTCACTGGACATTGACCTTGCAATTCCGGTTGTTCCCAAAATGGATATTCCGTCAATTATGCCTAATTTCGGGTTCATGGTCTTTTTAGCTATTTCCCTGCCTTCTGGAATGGAAATTGTAACCTTTGCAACCTTTCCTTCGGGAACCTTGTCCTCCAGATTTTTGACTATCATTTTACGGGGGACCGGATTGATTGCATAGTCGCCGACAGGTATTTGGAGGCCGGGCTTTGTGACTTTCCCGACACCTTCGCCACCAGTTATGATTATATCGGAATTTTCATCAGTTTTATCAATTAATTCAACAGTGGAAACGATGGCCAAATCCACAGTAACGTCAGGATCATTATATGGATTCTTATGGGCCACTGCATAGGCCTTAAAAGGAGACAACAATTTGCATTCATCTATGATGATGTCTAATGTTGTTTTGGGAGTTTCCACTTTAACGCAGGCAATATCCGAAGAGTCCAAAATTGCATCAATCGCAGCCAGTGAACATGCGGTTGCTACAGTGCCTGTCGTAATCCCAATATAATTTTCATCAGTCATTTTAACAAAATAATAATAAAAAAAGATATGAATCTTATAATAAAGATTCGAGTTTTTCTATAAGTTCAAAGTCATGAGGTGCGCCGACAAAAGCCACTTCCCCATCAATAACAATTGTAGGAACTGCCATAATCTGATAGTTTATAGCTCTTTCTCTGTTTTCATTGCTTTCATCAATTTTAACGACCTCTACATCAATTGCATCGCCCAGTTTATCTTTTGCAACTTCAGCAGCTTCAATAGCTGATGGACAATGTGGACATGAGTTTGTTGAAAATACTTCTACTTTAATTGCCATGGTAATTCTCCGTATTTTTTTGATTAAACCTAATTTATCTTAACTAATATATAATTTTTACCTCAAATATTAGATATCAAATGCTCACTCCAAATATTTATTAAATAATAAGAAAATAAAATTTAAATGATTAAAATGGAAAACCTACCGACTGATATTAAAAAAATAATTAATAGCGCGTATCATTACATTGAGGAATTCAATCCTGCCCAGAAGGCAGTCATTGAATCAGGATATTTGGATGATTCATCAAATTACATCATTTGCATACCGACAGCAAGTGGAAAAACTGTATTGGGAGTGTTGCCTGCCCTCAAAACCATTCTTAATGGTGGAAAGGCAGTCTATGCTGCCCCACTTCTTTCAATTCAAAATGAAAAGGTGAAGGAATTCAAGGCATTTGAAGAGCACGGCATCAATGTGGGAAAACATCCTTCAAGCGCAGATTTATCAGTCATGGTTTTCGAATCATTTGATGCACTTACAAGATTTTCATGGGATACTTTGCGCGATGTCGATACTTTAATCATAGATGAATTCCACATGATTGGAGAATTTACAAGAGGACCTACACTTGAAGCCGCAATCACAAGGGCAAAAGTCATTAACCCAAGCATGAGGATAATTGCCCTTTCAGCCACATTGAGAAATATCGAAGAGATTGAAGGCTGGCTTGAAGGGACATGCGTTGAGCATGACTACAGGCCTGTCCCATTGCATAAAGAGGTTTTGGATACAGAAATGTTCAATACCAAAAACAAGAATGACGTGATTGTGAAAGTGATTGAAAAGGCAATCAAGGACAAGTCACAGGCTCTCGCATTTGTATCAACAAGACGCTTTACCGAAAGCCTTGCAACATATGTTTCCGGAAAAATCAATAAAAAACTGAACGTGAAGCAGAGGGAAAGGTTTAAGGAAGTTGCAGAAAAATTGCTTGACGTTCCAAAAAGAAAAGGATCCCTTCCAACAAGCACATGCCTTAAATTGGCAGAATCTGTTGAAAAGGGTGTGGCTTTCCACCATGCAGGACTTTTCAACGAACAGAAGGAAATCATCGAAGATGAATTTAGAAACGGGAACATATTAATGATTACTGCAACTCCAAGTCTGATGTATGGAGTTAATCTACCATCAAAAACCGTCATAATCAGAGACCACACCAGATGGACAAGCAACGGTCCTCAGCCGATTCCTGTTTTTGATTATGAACAGATGTCTGGAAGGGCAGGAAGGCCTCAATACGATGACGTCGGCTATTCATATCTTGTTGCAAAAACCATGGACGAAGCTATGAACCTTGAAGAATATTATATCGAAGGTGACATTGAACTGACAAACTCAAAACTGATTGACAACAAGGATGCCGTTTACAGACAG
The DNA here is from genome assembly GCF_947166415.1 of uncultured Methanobrevibacter sp. Classification (GTDB taxonomy): domain Archaea; phylum Methanobacteriota; class Methanobacteria; order Methanobacteriales; family Methanobacteriaceae; genus Methanocatella. The sequence continues at coordinate 9,621 of NZ_CAMVEE010000040.1, forward strand.
ATAATTGCTCAAATCGCATCTTCCCTTTCAAAAAATCTGGAGGACCTGACCGACTTTTTCGGAAAAACCCTTTACGGATACCAAATGAGCAACAATCCTTCAATGTCTCTTTTTGCTGCAGACAGCCTAAGGTTCGAACTTGAATCAGCACTGCAGTTTCTGCTTCAAAACGGAATAATCCTAGCCACACCGGAAGGCCTGAAAACTACCGATTTCGGAAACCTGATAGCTAGGTCAAACTATACTGTTGAAACATTAGTAAAAATCAAAGAGTACATTACCGGCATCAGCGAAATCAATGTTGAAGAGTTCATTTATGCATTGTCCGAAACCCCTGATTTGCCGTTGATATCATTCAAGGGTAGGAAATCAAAAGATCCTGTGCGTGACAAATTGTCTGAAGTGGGATTGTTTGCAGTTGACATCGGAAACCCTGAAGCTACAACAGTCTCATTGATTGAATGGATTAACGAGCGAAACGAATATGAGATAGAAAATAAGTATAACGTTTATTCAGCATCAACCAGAAGGTCCGCTTACGAAGCTTCACGTCTAGTGATATTTGCCAAAAAAACCGCAGAAGTTCTAGGTGACTATTCAAACCTCAAGGAATATGACGTGCTGTCTGCCAGATTATACTATGGCGTTAAAGAAGACATCATTCCGTTAGTTGTTGGCGTGAAACGTCTTGGAAGAAAAAGAGCTAGAAATTTAGCGAACGTCTTCGGCAATGATTTGAAATCTGTTTCTGAAAGTGAACTGCAAAAAGTTGATGGAATCGGCCCTAAACTTGCAGAAAAAATAAGTTTATTTGCAAAAAATAAATAAAAAAAAGGTGGATTTAACCTCCACCGTTACCAGCATTGGCATCTATGTTTACATCTTCAAAGTCCAATGCCCCTTCTTTGATATCTTCAATATTGACTTCTTTGGCTTCGCCCCAGGATGATTCTTTAATATCCTTTTCATCCAGCAACTCAACGAGCTTTGAGCGGTACCACAAGTCAGTCTTGTCTAGTTTTACCCAGTCGACATCATCAACTGTCTTCATATCAATGACTTTACCGATTGTTCCAGTATCAACATATCTGACTTGGGAATCAAGAGGAATTTCAATTTCTCTTGCATCAACAACCATTTTAACCACAATTATTCTTCATCTGCGTCTTCAATTTCAACTTCAACAGTTTCTGCTTCTTCTTCAGCTTCTTCTGCTTCTTTTGGAATTTCTTTGTTTAAAATTACATAAGCTCCGATAGTGGCGATGTCGTCGAAACTGATTTCGAGTTCATCTCTGGAGAATATGTTTTTTTGTAAAGTCAAAACGATAGTTTCGATTTTACCGGTTTCGACATTGAAATCTATGTTGTCAACTTTTCCAACAACATTAGCGCTTTTATCTAAAACAGTTGAACCAATAAATTCTTTAATTTTCATAATATCACCTTGATTATTATTATGAACCATATATAATAAAACATTAACTATTATAATTCCAAAATATAAAAATTTAATATGGTGAAATAATGGAAAAAGCATGCAGGATTATAATTGATGATATCATTGATGGCAGAATATCCACCCGCCGTGATCTGGAAGTTTCAAAAAGGCAGCTGTGCCGTGACTTGAAATTGTCCAAATTCATGAGCAATGCCGACATCTTGGAATATGCGAAACCTGAAGAAAAGGAAATCGTTTCAGGAATCCTTAAAAAGAAACCTACAAGGACAATGTCCGGTGTTGCTATCGTTGCCGTGATGTGCCACCCGCACAAATGCCCTCATGGAAGATGCTTCTACTGTCCTGAAAGCGAAATAGCTCCTCCAAGCTATACCGGTGAGGAACCTGCAGCTTTAAGGGGAAGAATGTATGATTTTCATCCCTATGTCCAATGCTTCAACCGATTGAAGCAGCTCAAAAAGATAGGTCATCCAATCGACAAGGTCGAGCTGATCATAATGGGCGGAACATTCCCGTCAAGGGATTTATGCTATCAGGAATGGTTCACCTCCCAATGTCTGAAAGCAATGACCGATTTCGGTTTGATTATTGAAAACAAGCCTACAAATTACGAATACAATATGGACTTCGATGAGATAAGAGACTTCGAAAAGGGAGTCTTGAAGACATATCCCCCTAACGATTATGTTCTAATCAGCGATGTTCAAAAGGCCAATGAGAACTCAAAGGTCAGATGCGTTGGAATGACATTTGAAACACGTCCGGACTATTGCAAAGAGGAACACATCAACAGGATGCTGGACTTTGGAGTGACAAGAGTGGAACTGGGCGTCCAGACACTGTCCGACGATTTGTACAGGAAGATAAAAAGAGGCCATACGATAGCTGACGTTATCGAAGCCAATCAGCTTTTGAGAGATTCGGCGATAAAGGTTGCAATGCACATGATGCCTGGACTGTTCGTTGATGAAAAGGAAGACCTCAAAATGTTTAAAAAACTGTTTAGCGATGACAATTTCAAGCCAGACATGCTTAAAATTTATCCTTGCTTGGTAACCAAAGGAAGTGAGCTTTATGACCTGTGGGAATCAGGCCAATATGCTCCATATACCGATGAGGAAGCCGTGGAACTGATTGTTAAAATCAAAAAGATTCTTCCGAAATGGGTCAGGACAATGAGAATACAGAGGGATATCCCATCCACACTGATTGAAGCAGGGGTTAAAAAATCCAATCTTGGAGAGCTCGTCTACAACAGGCTTGAACAGGAGCATATTGACTGCCAGTGTATCAGATGCCGTGAAATCGGCCACAAGAAAACCAAGCAAAGTTATACTCTGGAAGATTTTGAACTGTTTAAGGAAAGTTATGATGCGTGTGGTGGAAAAGAGTATTTCCTGTCTATTGAAGATGTCAATGAAGAAAGCATCGCAGGATTTTTAAGGTTGAGGATTCCGTCCAAAAATCACTTCAGAAGTGAAATTAAAGACACAACCGCCCTTGTTCGTGAACTGCATGTCTATGGAAACATGATAAAGATTGGAGATAAAAATCCAAAAATAGGTCAGCACACCGGATTTGGCGAAAAACTTCTGAAAGAAGCGGAAAATATTGCACAAGACAACGGAAAGGACGAAGTTGCAATCATAAGCGGAATCGGATCAAGGAATTACTATCGCAAGTTCGGATATGAAAAGGTCGGACCGTACATGATTAAAAAATTAATATGAAAATATTTATATATATCATTCGTATATATACTAACTAATTATTAGAAGAGTGGTAATATGTACAACATAAAAAATTCAAAAGAGTTGGCAAGACTAATCAATTATACTAATTTAAACAACATCATTTCCGAAGAGGAAATGAAAGAATTTTTACAAAAAGCTAAGGAACTGAACTTCAAATCCGTAATCGTTTCACCGACATACGTTTCATTAGCTAAAAAAATCCTGGCTGACACAGAAGTGGAAGTCGGAAGCGTAATCGGATTTCCTTTAGGATTTGAAGATACCGAAACCAAATTGGCTGAAGCATCATCCTTGCTTGAAAAAGGCGTGGATTCACTTGAAGTTGTCGTTAACCTAAGCCATTTGAAAGACAGAAAATACAATTTAATCGGAAAAGAGATAGAACAGCTTAAGGAACTCATGGGAGATAAAATCCTAAAGGTCAACATTGAGGTCAAAGCCCTTGACGATGCTGAAAAGTCTGCTGTTGCACAGGTAATCGAAAAGGCCGGAGCGGATTACATCAAAAATGCTACAGGATTCGTATCACCATGCCACATCTATGAAATCGTAAACGACATCAACATATTCCAGAAATATGCTCCAACCACAAAAATAGAACTATACGGTGGAATAGACAGCTATAAAATTGCAAACCAAGTTTTAACCGCAGGTGCAGATTTGATTTCAAGCAATTATGGATATGAAATCGTAAAACAATACAAAGACTTGAGAGAAAACACTCAAGTAACACCAAAACCAATTACCTTATGAAAATAAGGTAAACTTCTTTTTTATTTTAACTATTTTTCAAAAACCTAATATCAACTAATATTTTTTAAAATTAACAAAAAAAGAATTTAAGAATGCCATGGGCCGGACTTGAACCAGCGACATCTAGATCTTCAGTCTAGCGTTCTCCCATCTGAA
>NZ_CAMVEE010000041.1 GCF_947166415.1 uncultured Methanobrevibacter sp.
AACTTTTTCTGAAAGTAGATTTGGTTCTTTGACCTCTAACAGGTAAACCAACTTCATGTCTTCTACCTTTGTAACTTCTGGTCTTTTTCATTCTGTTTAAATCGTCCCTTAAAGTCATGTCAAGATCAGATTCAATTAAATGAATGTCTTCACCAGTTTCGTAATCCTCTCTTCTGTTTAACATCCAGGTAGGAATGTCGAATTTTTGAGGATTTTCCAAAATTTCTTCAATTCTTAAAACATCTTCGTCAGCAATGTATCCAATTTTAGCATCTAAATCTAAGTCTAAAGTACGACACAAAGTTTTAGATAAAGATATTCCAACACCTTTGATTTCGGTTAAAGCTTGTTCAATGGTTTTGTTACCATTTACATCCTTTCTTGAAATACGCACTAAGTGCTTGAAATCGTCTTCCATTAAATAACCTCCATTTATAGAGCGAACCTACGAGACGTAAAATATAGATTCGAATGCCTTGAATTTCTCAAAGCACAGTTCTTTCAACAATTTAAAACTTAGTTTAAATAAACTAAGAGTGCAAAAATATCAGTTTAACAAGTATTTTTTTAATTGAAACAAAAAAATTAAGTTTAAAACTAATAAACGCCGAGACTGGGATTTGAACCCAGGAGGGCGGAATGCCCACGAGATTTCCAGTCTCGCGCCTTACCAGGCTAGACTATCTCGGCATAAAGTAGTCAGCAATACTTGCACATCATATTGACTAGTATAATATGATATAATAATATATTTACCTTAACATATATAAAGGTATTCATTTTTCCGATTATTTCAAAAAAATTATTCGAAAAAGATAAAAAAAAGATAATCCACACTACTGATTGGCTTTAATGCCATATATAATTAGCTGCATTGCCCTAAAATTGCAAAACATAAAATATATTATCTATATAAGAAAAGATATCAACTAAGGTGAAAAAAATGAATTTCATTATAATAATAGTAGTTGTAATTTTAGTGATTTTTATCATTGGAACACTTATCCACATGTACAATAACCTAGTCGGACTTAGAAACCTCGTAAAGAACAGTTATTCACAAATTGATGTTCAGCTCAAAAGAAGAAACGATTTGATACCAAACCTTGTCGAAACCGTAAAAGGCTATGCTGGCCATGAAAAAGGTGTTCTTGAGGAAGTTACCAAAGCAAGAACTGGCGTTATGAACGCACAAGGCGTCAAAGAAACAAGTGAAGCGGACAATCAGTTAACCAGCGCTTTAAAAACATTATTTGCTGTGGCTGAAAATTACCCTGACCTAAAAGCAAACAGCAATTTCCAACAATTACAAAGTGAATTAACAGAAACCGAAGATAAAATTTCATATTCCAGACAATTCTACAACGACGCTGTATTGAAATACAACAACGCATGCCAACAATTCCCAAGCAGCCTTATGGCAAGACTATTCGGGTTCAAAGTGGATGAATTCTTTGAAGCTCCTGCAGCTGAAAGGGAAGTTCCTGAAGTTAAATTTTAAAGGAGATTGGATTATATGAATGTTAAAAAGACATTCTGTATAATCTTACTTGTTTTTATATTATTTTCAACAATCACTCTCGTTTCAGCAGATGACGACAGAAGCTACAGCATCGACCAGGCATTTATTGACTTGACTGTTGAAAATAACGGTTTACTCCACGTAGATGAACAGTACGATTATGCATTTGAAGGAAAATTCAATGGAGTTTACAGGGACATACCATTGAAGTCAGGGGAAAGTATAGAAAACATCAAAGTTTCAGCAAATGGTGCTTATCCCGTTCTGCAGGAAAGTTATGACGGAAACACCAAACATTTGAAAATCTACTTATATTCCGATGCAGCCCATACAAAAGGCATTAGAGACTGCAAGGTATCAGTTTTCATTAGCTATGATTTGAAGAATGTAGTGACCCTTTTCAACGATGTTGGAGGTCTGCAATACAAGCTATGGGGTGATGAATGGGATGTAGGTGTTGGAAAAATGTATGCTACAGTGAACCTTCCTGGAAATGAGAATAACGAATATTTCCTAAACCCTCAAGAATATAACCATACAAGCAAACTGCAAGGAAATAAAATAACCGCTGAGACCACAAGCATTCCAAAAGGGGAATTATATGAATTGCTCGTCTTAATGCCTATAGAGGATTTCAACAATGCCACCTATGCCAAACATGTAAAACAGAACGGTCGGGACATGATAATGAAGAATCTGGATGAAAGCGTCAGTGGAAGAAACTTCTGGAACACATCTTATCTTATCATGGGATTATTGTCCATCTTAAGCCCAGTCGGAGCAATATTTACTTATCTCAGATACGGAAGGGAACCTAAAGTGACTTATAATGGGATTTATGAAAGGGATCTTCCGACAAATGACCCTCCGGAAGTCATCAATGCACTGGTTGAAAACAAAAAGGATATCGGAACACCTAACATGAAAGGATTTGAATCATCAATAATGAACCTTATCGATAAAAAGGTCTTTAAGCTATTTACTGAAAACAATGAATTTAGCGATACCAATGACCTGATTTTAACATTCAATCATGACAAGGTTAATGAATTGAGTTCCAGCGAAAGGATAGTATTCAACACATTGGAGCACTTTTCAAGGGACAATGCATTAAACCTCTCCCAGTTAAACAGCGAACTGTCTTCAGAATATGAAGCAAAATGGTTTATGGGACAAATCGAAAGCTGGCAGGATGAAGTTAAAAACAGCGTTGACACATCACAGTACTTTGACGATACCGGTTCAACATTAATATCAGGAATTGCAATTGGAGGCCTCATTTTCGGAATAATATTTGCAATTCTTGGAATCATTACCAATTTGATAAATGGAATGTATGCCCTCATTGGAGGAGTATTCCTCATCATCTTTTCAATAGCATTATTGTATCTTGATGAAGATATATTTGGAAGATGGACAGAAAGTGGTAGGACCTTCTATCTCAAATGGAACAATTTGAAGAAGTTCTTAAAAGATAACAGTTTAATTAAAGAACACCCTCCAGAATCAATAGTTGTCTGGAAGAAGTACCTGATTTATGGATCCGCTCTTGGAGTAGCAGACCAGGTATACAAATCCATGAAACTTCAAGTACCGAATATCTCAGATTATGATGATGATTTATTCAGATATCATTACTACGGAGGCTATTCAATGATGTATTCCGCATTCCAAACAGGTGAAACAGCAGCAAACCCATCTTCAGATTCAGGCGGATTCGGTGGATTCGGTGGAGGATCAGGAGGTGGAGGTGGAGGAGCATTCTAGCTTCCCACTTCTTTTATTTTTAAAATTCAATAGAATTAGCCATTGCCTTCAACGTATCATGACCCATATCAGAACTGGATATGGCGACTACCTTTTCATCCTTATCAAAAACAACTATATTCAATGAACCATTGGATAGGATATGCAGACCCGCTTCCCTTGTTAGCTCAAAATCATGATTGTCTACCAAATCAATGATTTTATCTCCTACAAAAGTCTTTTTTTCACAATGTGCGAAAAATGTAACGTTTATATCATTGACACTATCCTCATAGATTGTTGTGCCATAAGGGTCGGGATCTATGAGAATAGGAACTTCCTCAAATGACGAATTTAGAGGAACATCCATTTTAAAGCCAGGACTAAATTCATGTTGCTGCAAACCCATCGCAAAAGATGGTGTTAACGTCACAATAATTATGATAAATGCCAAAAAAACTATACTCTTGTCAAACATGAGCATTCCCCAATTACTTGAAAATGTGTTTGAATAAGAATATAAATTTTGTCAAAAAGAGTTATTTCCAGAATCTTGGATAGGTATCCGGTTTCATGAATACTTTGGAAGTTTTAACGGCAAATCCATTGTCCGCTTCTAGAATCTCATTACTGGTCAATAAAGAATTACCTGCAGCAACCAATTCCCCTTTTAAAGTCAATATTGCTACAAAATCATTCTTTTGAATGTTATCGGCTAAATAGGCAATTCCTCCACATGCCAAATCAGCACCATGACATATCGCATCCACCGCGGAGTCCTTTATGATTACTTTAGGCAAATAATCTGCAGCCCTTTCCATTGGCATTATCGCATCACGCAAGAATGATTCATCACCGTCTTCAATCCAGAAATGATAAGCGTCAGTGACATCCTGCAGGGTTACAAGATTATTTTTTTCATTGAATGAACCTACCTGTGTTCTTCTAAGTTCAGCCATATGGGCTCCAACGCCTAATGCCTCACCAATATTGTGGCAATAGGTTCTGACGTATGTTCCTGCCTCACAGCCTATTCTGAACAGTACGTCCCTTCCCTCAATTTCATAGATTGTGGAATAATAGATGTTACGGGTCCTCAATTCACGTTTAACCGCGGATTTGACTGGCGGAAGCTGGAATATCTTTCCTGTGAATTCGGCAAAAACTTCGCGAATCCTTTCTTCAGGGACATCCTGATGGAAAGTTAAAAGACATACATATTCCTTTGGTGCTGTCAAAAGCAGTTGTATTGCACGGGTTGCATCATTAAGTCCCACCGGCAAAATTCCAGTAACTTTAGGATCCAATGTTCCTCCATGACCTGATTTCTCCAATTTTAAAATACGTTTAATCCATGAGTCTATCTCATGAGAAGTCGGGCCGGAGGGTTTATCCAGATTAATTATACCTTTAGCTAAATGTTCATCAACAGACCTTTCATAAGGATCACACCCATATTCTGGATTTGTTTGTGCATTTGACTTGATTAAATAACCTTTCATAGTTAATTCTCCATAGCTAAAAATATAATTTAGTCTTATACTATAAAATTAGATTTTATTATAAATAAATTTAATTAAAAAATAAAAAAAGAAGATAAAAAGTTATTTTTTAAACATTCTAATTGACACTAAAATCAAAAAAATATTACTCATTGCAATGTATTTTTGTCGTTTCCATCGTATAATGTCGTTAAAAATATATTACTTAATGGAAATTATGGAAATTAGAAAAAAATGTAAATAAAAAGAAAAAGTTAAGATTCATCATTTAGATGAATTCAAATTATGCAAAAAAATTGTATTTAAAATAAAATAAAAAGTATTGCTGTGCTTATTCAGCTAAAGGTTCTAAGTGTTGAATGTTACAACGTCTGTTTTTAACTCCGTCGCCTTTTACTTCAACGTAGTTTTCATCAATGATTGCAACAATTTCACATTCTTGACCAGCTTCTCTACCAGCAGTTTTAATACATTTTCTACCTACTTCGATTGATGCCATTTATATCACCTTTAATGTTTGAATAATGATTTCTGATATGCTTTCAGGATCAAAGCTATCAGTATTTATAATTAAATCATAAATATCCATATTACTGATATCGATATTATGGATTTCCTTATATCTTAAGGCTTCGCTTTTTTCACGAGTTATAATCTCGCTTTTAGCCACATCAACAGTCTTGTCTTCCCTTTGAGCAATTCTGCCTGAACGGACATCAAATGGAGTCACTAACCAAAGTCTCAAATCAGCATTGTCAACAAAATATGCTGATAATCTGCCTTCGATTATTAGATTTTCTGCAGATTTGGCTTTTTCAGCTTGCCTTTTATCAATTTCCTTGTCAATATCATCATTACCTTCGGCAAACTCACTGAATTCAAGAACGGACATACCCTTTTCAGCAGCCATTTCCCTGAAAATGAATCCTGCGGAAATGTAATGAATGTCCAATTTTTCACTTAGCTTTTCAGCCAAGGTAGTTGTTCCGGTTCCAGCTAACCCACCGATAGTAATTATCATTATTTTCTAGCCTCGTTTTTGAAAAGTTTACGAGCACAACTTGAGCATAAGTACCCACCGTATGGACGGTTAGGTCTTTTAGCTGTTTTTGATAATTTTCCAATTTCATATGGACGTCCACGAGGAACACCATGTAAGACTGCACCACACTCAGCACAAACGTGCTTGGATGGTTTTTTCTTTTTATATCTTAGAACATTTTCCCCACCGGGAGTGTTCTTTTTAACTCTTTTATATGATCTTGATCTGAACCTATTTGCAGGCATTTAATCACCTAATAATTTTAATAATTTAATAAATAATGTGTAATAGCGTATTCAATATAGAATATTATACTATATTTTTTTCATCATTAATAAATGTATAGTTTAAAGAGTATTTAGAACCCTTCTTTAAATCCTAAGTATTTTCTTATAATTTGACTCATACTAAAAGTACAAATGAAATACCATAATAACCAACCGATTCCATAAGGAATAGTTGCCTTACCACCAAGCCAGAAACTACCAAGAGCATGCCATAATGGAGTTAAAATAACCCAATATACTGTTTTTGGTAAAATGATGACCAAGTTATGGATAGCAGAGGATCTCATCCACCAGAATATTAAAAGAATTGGAACCATTGTGACAATCACTGGTTTGAACTGATTAGTCATCATTGCAGTTTGGTCACCCATTGCTGCCATCTGTTCTGCTTGGATTTTTGAAACTTCCTTGCCGTCCCCTCTTTTTTGTGCATCTCTAAGTCTTTTATTTAAGTCTTTCATTTTTGCTTGCTGTTCATTTAATGCATCTTGGTCAACCATATACTTATTGGCTATAGTTGTAATTAATGAAACAATAAATGCAATAATTAAAACAGCTAAAGCAGGGTTTTGTGGATTGGGATCTAAAGCAAGAATCGGATTGAAGATTGTATTCAACCCTTGGAATATGACATTCCATATTGGACCTAATATTGCATCAAACATACTATAATCCCCTTATAAATTTAATACATCTACTAATTTAGAAACTGAAGAATTTAAATGATTGTCATGATTTGAGACTATTTTAACAGTAGCTCCAGTCAAAGTGGCATAAGCCATTGAAGTAGCTCTGTTCATTTGCTGATGCAAATCAATGTCTTTAGCTTTTTGAACATCTCTAGAACGGGTCTCATCATTTAATCTTCTGTATATGATTTCATCAGGATTAGCTTCAATTAATACAAAAAGATCTGGTTGCAATTCGTTTAAAACCCAAATAGGTAATCCTGGCAAGAATCCAGATGGTGTGTTGATAGTACAATGAGTATCAACAATAACATTATCGTTTTCAGATCTTCTTTTGATTTCTTTAGCAGCTTCAGCTTGAATCTCTTTTTGAGTTTCAGCCGGTAATTTCCTTAAAGAATCTCTATCTTCAACAATTTTTCTTTCAATTGCAATTTCAGTCATTATGTCACCGTAATTTAAGTGAACATAATCTACTTCTTCAAGTGCTTTGTTAAGCAATGTTGTACTTCCAGAACCTGGAATACCTGTTAATACTACTAATTTCAATTTAATCCCTCACGTGTTAGTAAAAAGATAAAAAATTAGGAGATCTAATCTCCTAAGAATTTTCTAAGAAGTGGATTTGAAGACATAAGTTGTTCTTCTGCCATTTCTTCATAAAGTTTATGAATGATACCTACAGTAAGTAAAACACCAGTACCTCCACCTAAAGCACCGGTTAAGTCTGCAAGGAAAGCAATTAAACCTACATATATACCGCTGATAATGGTAAGTGCAGGAATATATTTTTTCAAAATTTTATACAATTGACGTTTACTGCTTCTGAAACCAGGTATCTGAATACCGGATGAATGAAGTTGTTCGGAAATCTTTTTAGCGTTTAATCCACTGATTTCTACCCACAAGTATGAGAACAGCATACAGCATGCAATAAAGAATATTGCATAAATAAGGACGTGAATCGGTTCTGTAACGAACATGTACAATTTAGGGGTAGACAATAACCATGCGATACCATCAACGGCTCTGCCCTTTTCAATATGGCCTAAAATAGGCAATCCGATTTTTTGGAAAAGGTTTGCGAACAAGGTTACGTTTACAAGCAATGCACTTGTTAAAATAACCGGCATGTTACTTGAATATACGAATTTCAATGGATATTTACCGACAGCTCCTCTAACTCTTCCGTGACCTCTTACGCTACCGTGAGAAATTGGAATTTCAACTCTCATGGATTCACCATAAAGAACAACTAAAAATACTATGATAGTTGTAATCAATGGAATCAATATTGCGAAGTCAGGCTTACCGGCCACAGCAGCTTGTATGAATCCTGGAATAATACCCGGAAGTATTCCTTGAGCATTAGGGAGGAAATTAAATGTACCTACTATAATCGCTTCACACACACCAGCTGCAATGAATAATCCGATACCACTACCGAATCCCCATTTTGATACAACTTCATCAAGGTATATGATAACCAATGCCCCAATAACAAGCTGTAAAATCAATAATGCGGTATAAGAACCATCTAAAGGAACTATATTCCCTGTCAATACTAATACAGAAGCTTCAAAAACGGTAAATACAATAGACAATACCTTTTGAGTAGCCTGGAAATGAGATTTATCCTTATGGGATGACAAATCCAACTCCAAAAGATTTGAACCCACTAACAGTTGCAATACAATTGAAGCAGTAACAATAGGACCAATACCTAAAGTTAAGATTGAACCAAAGCTTCCTGCCATAACAGCTCTTAACTGAGCGAACTGGTCATAAGATCCAGGAGCCACACCATATAATGGAATTTGTGTTAATATAAAATACAATACTAAAACAAGACCTGTCCATTTAAGTTTTTCATTGAAGTCTTCTCTGTGAACTGGAGATTTAACTTCAGGAATAACTCTAAAGATAGGTTCTAAAACTTCTAGTGCTGACATTTTCTTCCTCTTAATAATTTAAAAAGGAAAAAGCTATAATTCGATAGCTTCTCCACCTAATTCTTCAATTTTTTCAATAGCAGATGCTGAAAATTGTGGTGCTGAAATTTTGAAAGCTTTAGTGATTTTACCTTTAGCTAAAACTTTGTCGTAACCTAATTCAGTAACATCAATTACAATGGCATCTCCGTCTTTGGATGCTTTGCCGCTTGCAATTAAATTTTCAGCTTGCTCTTCTAAGTAACTTAAATTAACTGCATTAATTTTTTTAATCATTTTTTGAGGTCTTTTGAAACCATGTTTACCAAAGTGGTCAGGGTCGTGGATAACGGTCCAGGTCCAGTGTTGTTTACGCATACCTGCTTTACCTTTTCCACCTTTGTTACCTGCACCTCTACGTTTTTTGGTACATCCTCCACCGTTGGATCTAGAACCTCTTTGTTTGTTAATTTTACGTTTTGTTCTAATCATAATATACACCTGATTTAAAGCATTCTAATTGCGAGATCTTTAATTTCTTCTCCCCTGTAACCTAAAGATCCACCTTCGTTAACAGATAAGCGGATATCTTCATATCCTTTTCTAGGAGGGTGTAAACGGAATACAGGTTTAATACCTACATCAGCTAATTTAACTTCAGAATTAATTAAAGCTTCTGCTAATTCTGCAATGTTGGTATAATCAGAATTTTCAGCTACATATTCATCGGTAACTTTTTTGTTACCAGGGAGTCTTCCTCTTTTAGCGATAATTTTAGCTAAAACTTCAGCATCGATTTCTCCCCAAGTGATGTAGTCCTTAGCTTTTTGAAGCATACCTTCGTAACTAGGATTTTCTTCAACTAATACTGCGTGGCTGATTCTGTTAAGTCTTAACATGTCTAAGGTGTCAGCGATTTTTTGAATGACACCGGTAGTTCCTCTAACTCTAATAACTAAAAACATAGTAATCACCATCTAGTAGTTAACTCCCATTTTTTTGAGGTCTTCTTTACTTGCTTTAACTTTACTTAATTCTTTTAAAGCATCGAATACTGCGTTAGCAAAGTTAACAGTAGTTTGAGTTTGTCCGAAGGATTGAGACCATACATCTTGAATACCAGCGAGTTTTAAGATAGTTTTACCAACGTCACCGATTACTAAACCTACTCCTGCAGGTGCAGGCATTAAGGTTACGCTTACACTACTGGTTTTACCTTGAACTTTGAAAGGTACGGTGTGTTCTCTTCCACAAACACAACCCCAATCTCCACAACCTCTTCTAACTTTAATAATGTTGTATTTAGCATTATCAACAGCTTTTCTGATTGCAGGACCAACTTCTTTAGCTTTACCTTGGCCTAATCCAACATATCCGTCTTTGTTACCTACAGCAACAATTACTCTGAAGTTAACTTTTCTACCAGATTTATGCATCCTTTGAACTAAGTTAACGTCCATTACTTCTTCTTCTAAGTCAGGAATTAATGCATCAACGATTTCTAATTCCATGATTGGAAGACCTTTTTCGAAGATTTCATCGATATCAGTAATGGTTCCATCTTTAACTAATTGACCCATTTTAGTTTTAGGTTCCCATTCATCAATATTAAAACTCATAGTTATTCCTCTGCCTCATCAATATTCTTAATAGTTTCATCAAAGTTTTCTGGTAAATCTACAGGATTGAGACCTCTTTCGAAATACTTTGAGAATTTTTTATTAACTTCGTCTTCATCTAAGGATTCAGCATAATTAGCAACATGTTCTCCTCTGATACGTTCATCTTCTGGGAAAATGAAATCACCGTGAGGAATTTCTAAACCTGCATCTACAGCACCTTTGAGAGCTGCAAATACTTTGGATCCTTTAATTGGTGATTTTAAACCAATATCTAAAATTGCACTTTCTACACCGTTTGCTAAAGCTCTTTTAGCACAAAGGTATGCAGTTAAGTAAAATGCTGAAATGTTACTGGTACCACCTAAGTAACCGTAGCTAGCTAATTGTTTACTTACAGCAGATGCAACAGTGACGTCTCCTTCTGGAGCATAGTCAACAACTTGAACAGTTGCATGAGAGTTAGAAACTCTAACAACTAAACGAGATTTGTCGTAGTCAACTAATTTCATTCTAGCTGCATAATCAGTTTTTCCTTCTCTTCTTCTTCTGAATGCTACTTTATAGTTAGTTCCATGTGCCATGCTTATTCCTCTCCTTTAATTAAATCATGGTCACGGGCGTAGTT
>NZ_CAMVEE010000042.1 GCF_947166415.1 uncultured Methanobrevibacter sp.
CCACCTATTTATTAAATTTAACTATTTTTAGATAAAATTAAAAATTCACAACTAATTTTCATCAAAAAATTTTAAATCAACAAAGTTTTTGAAAGAGTCTTATCGGCAAAATATGTGAAAATCATCATAATTCAATGATATTAAAAATGAATTTAAACTACAAGTAAACCATTGAATTCAATACATTCTTGAGTAATCTTCAAAATAATATAAATTAACCACATAGTTATAAATCATCCATATCAGAATTATTCACCAAAGGTTCTGAAAGATAATTAATAACATTTAAAATTTTAATTTTACCCCAACCACAGAAAATATCAAAATATTATATGATTGCATTGTAAACTAGTTCCAATGCAATCAATACTTGCTTAAATCATTACAACTATTTACAAAATTTTATTCAGAGACTGTTCCTCTTCTTAAAAAATATCTATTAATCACATCCATTTATAGGAGAGAATCATCAACAACAAAGGACTCAATGAAAGCATCAAATTCATTTGTTGTCATTTCTTTTTCCACATTCTCCAGAACAATATCATTTTCATCAACCCTTAATGTAAATGGAACTAATGCAAAATTCATCAACTCGCAATTTGATAAAATAAATGATTTATCATTATCAATATCCACATATCCAAAATGTTTTGTTAATGAATTGATTATATCAAAATAATCATTCCACTTAGAAATGATAACTCCATCCTCTTTGTAATTAGATTCGTTGATTTCAATGCGTGGAAGATCAATATTTATTAAATCATCATCAAACAATCCAAATTTATAATTAATAGATATTTTTTTGCCATCTCCATAAACAAGTGTTCTTTTACATGCAAAATCTTTGTTCAATGGAGCTAATGCAAAATTAGAATACATGTTTATGCAATCATGATTCAAAAATCCAAAATCAAAACAAAATCTTGATGCACCGTGTTTTGTTAATGCTTGTTTTAAGTCAAAATAGTTTGTTTTAATAAATCTATAATTATCGAGTAATATTGCCACGAATATCATTCCCCTACAAATTGTTTTGAAATTTTACTTACAATTGAATCACTTAATGAATCATCAAAGAGCTTTTTCAATCTTAATTCAACAAATACTATCATTAATACGTTAAATATTCCATTTGTTTTAAATACAAATGAATTCAATTTTTCAATGCAATCATCAAACATACTTACAAATAATCCACATTTTACCATTTTTATCAATCCCAATTTTATGAAAAATAGTTAAATCAATAATTCATGGAACTGATAAAACAATGCTTTCAAAAAAAGTAGTAATATTTATATTAGTAATTAACTAAAAATAAAATCATGCTTTTAGGTGATTTAATGAAAGCAAAGTTTTATCCAAGTAAGTAATCCCATGTGCCTAATTTGGATTATTTACTTGTTTAAACCAATGATTTTTTTATTTTAAACTATTTGTTACAAAAATTCTTAAAAATTTTTGCCTACAATTAACTTTTTTTGCTAATTGCAATAATACATATTAAACAAAATATTATATAAATGTTTTGATAAAATAACTGTTATAACCTGTTATAACAATAAAAAAAGATAAATTAATAACAATTTTAAAAAAATAATATGTTATAACAAGTTATAACATAAAATAAATTAATTATTAACTTTCTTATCAATATCAATAGCTTTTCTTAATCTCTTGATTCTTTGTTCCGAATTATATAACTGACGTTCTAATTCTTTTTTATGTTCCAACTCTTCCTTTAATCGGATTTCATAACCAGTGCCAATTTCAATTAACTTATCCAATATTGTAAACAAATCCCCCATATCCTCACAATATTTGTGAACTAACTTAACCAAATCATCATTAGTTATCTTGAAAATATCTTGAATAACAACATTAAAATCTTGATCTAAACTCCAATAATAAATGATTGGAAACGCATCCACATGAAATTCAGTAGCCCCCAGATTAACAATATTAACACCAACATGCTTATTTTCATCAAAAGTTCCATCATCATTTTCAAAACAATAAACATCATTAAAATTTGCATCCAAATTATTATTCAAAGCTATTTCAAGAACAATTGCATCTTCTTCTAATGAATGAAGAAAAGAATGAGTATAATTATTATAAACAAAATCTTTTGTAATTAAATCAACATCACCATATGATTTATCATGAACTAAAGCAGCAATGAGTTCATAATTTTCAACCATTTCATTATCTACAACCTCATCATCAAATTTACTTTTAGCATGCCTATTAAGTATCCCAACTTTATGAATAGGTAAAGGAAAATCTTTAAATCTTTCATAATCAACTGGTTCATACGCATCATCTTCTAATGCATGATGGATTTCACCTTTAGATAACACACAAACAATTGTTTTTTCGTAATATCCTTTTGATTCAAATGCATATTTGAAAATATAATCTTTAACCATTAAATCAATTGCACTACTAACTGAATTAAATCTTTTGTCAATGAATTTCAAGAATGTTCTTTTAAAATCCTCACTTGGTGCATAAGTTAATGGTTTTCTTGTTTTTGCCCCATCGTCATATTTGGCAAATGGTGATTTATGTTTATTCATTTCATCATTCATAATATCAAATCTTTTATTGAAAGTATACCTAAGTGCTCTGAACATTAAATAACCATTTCATTTTTCACTTTTTTCAGAACCTTTTCATTAATATATAAAAATATAAATCTCTTTATATATAATAAATATGATTATTTTGCATAACTCTAACTTATTTATTATTTAACCTCTTAATAATTCTCTTCTGCCTCGCCAGATTAACTGGCGCTGCCTTTTTCTCAACTCCTTATATTGCCAATACATCTGTGATGTGACGTATCCATGCTGCCTTCTAAACTCATCTATCATGACAATCCCTGCTTGCACAATAGCTGCTTCGCCTTCATGCCAGCAGTAGTATGGATGGTGGCAGGCAACATCGTGTTCTGAAGCCAATCCTGTTTTGCAGTTGTTACAGTAATCTACAAACCACATCTCTTCTTCCCTTTCTCTTTTTTCTTTTTTGGCTTCAATTATCTGTTGTTTTATAGATTTCATAACAATCAATTTTTATAAAAACCTTAAAAACCATAAAAACTATTGAGAACTTTTGGGATGGTTTTTTTTAAAAACTCTTTGAAAATCTTTAAATCAAATAATAATGATTCTCCTTAGTTTTCACAAAAATGAAATTTTAAAAAACCATATTTTTCCAGAGTATGCGGGGACACTTGTTAAACTTGCCCCCATTTATCCTCAAAACCTTAGTTTTTTAATAAAATCCTCATCATCAAACCCAACACAAAATCCATCAATTACTCTAAAAACAACTGTAAGCAATTTTTTATAAAAACTTTTTAAAAAGTTTTTTAAAGTTTACATGGTTTTTATAGTTTTTTAGTTTTTATGGTTTTCATGGTTTTTTCAGTTTTTATAGTTTTTTATCTATCCATGTTGGTTTTTTAACCGTTGAATCAAAGTTCATAATACTTAACCCCTCAACAAATTTATCTTCCTTCATAATGTCTACAACCCATTCACCAATCTCATAGCAGATGTTTTCATATGTTGAATCGTCAATATGCTTTAAGTCATAGTTTATGGATTCAACTTCACTTTTGGCAAGATCATATACATTAGATCTGCCGACATGATCAGTAATCTGTAGAAATCCCTTGTCTGCCAGTTCATACATGTATTTCCTTGCTGATGCCTTGCTCAGTCCGAGGCTCTGAAGTGAGAAGTAATCGTTGGTTGTGATTCCCATATCCAGCACTTCCCTATCCTTGCTCATTCTCCACTCATCAATATTGTTCCTGATATCGTTCAAAACCTCAACAGCTTTCGGAGCAAGGTTGGCCGATATGCTTTCCTTGTATGGCTTAAGCAGGCTCATAAACAGCTGCACATCTGCAATATTTGTCAATATCACCTTCTTGCCACCAATGTCATAGACTTCATGGTTGTAATAGTTCAAGGCCGTTATTGTTTTTAAAAGTCCATTGAACTTGTCAAAATCCCTTTTATAGAAAGAAGAGTTTTTAAGGAAGTTTATGACAAAATACACATATGGATTAATCACCACAATATCTTCAAAGACTTCTTTAAGGTGCAGCAGCATGTATGGCACTAGCTCAGCTTCCCTTTCATATTGTTTTAGAATCTTGTAGCTTCGTCCATGCTTGAATTCCAGTGCACTATTTCTTTGATTGAATATCTTTTGGTTATCCATTCTAGGAGTAATAAAGATACTTCTGCTCATTTCCTGGTCATCAAAATAATGGTTAGGCACTGTAGTATATGTAAGACAGGGCCTGCCGACAAGCTCCAAATCTTTTACATCCCATCCTCCTTCACCATCGGAAATGTTTAAAGGCTTGTTTAGAAAGCCGTCGGATTGAAGTTCCTTCATTAGGTTTTTAGACTCTTCCATGAATTCATGGTCGTTGCTTCCACCCATATCACCATAGTTAACGATTTTACCGTCATAGAAATATTTGTCCTTTTTGGCACGGTTGAAGAGTGCCGCTTCAGTGATTTTCTTTTCATTGACAACAAATCTTTTAGGGATCAGTTTCAGTGCGGTTTCCTGAATGTGGGATTTGCCGCTGCTTGCCTCACCCAGACATATTACTGATACTGGATTTTGCAAAATGACTTGACCTGCATATACAGTAAATGCATAAAGGATATTGTTGCGTTCACCTGCTGTAAACCATTCAACAATGCTTCCAATATAAATCAATGGACAGTCCAACGATTGCAGTTTAGTGATAGCCTCCTTTAATTTGGAGGCATCTTTTTCCTGTTCGGCCTGCTTTTTGTCAGCTATTTCCTGCTCAATTACCGATAGTTCATTTTCATAGTTAAGCTGCAATAGCTGTTTTAGTTCACTGAACTGGTTGTTGACCTGTCTGGGTTTGAGGTCACCTTTAGGATTTACGATTTGTTTGAACTGCCTTGCGACATTACTCTGAGAAGATAATGTAGCTGGAGATTTATTAGTATACTCTCCGATTTTATTACCGTACCTGTTTTTAAATACATATGTAACCTTATCCACATTCTTTCTGTTGATGATTAGGGTTATTGTATCCTTTGTCGGTAATTCAGCTACATTACTCATGTTTATACTCCATTTACTTTACTTGGACATCACGTACAATGAAACTGTAATAGATGTAGCTTCCGGATTTCTCTTTAACCTGTATGGTCATTTCATCTAAGCTATTGACGAATTCACGGTATTCTGCAAGGTTGACGTTTCTAAGAATATTGGATCTGCCTACTGAACCTGCATTTTCCAATTCTAAGATAGAGGTTATGAAGTCAAAGAGCACACTTCCTTTTCTGATGTTTTTGTGAAGGTCACCATCGTTTTTGAGGTTAACGTTTATTTCAACGTATAGTTTTTCGCTGTCTTTGAAAATGAATAACTTGAAACGGTTTACGGTTTTTTCCTCACCGTCATCATCGAAAGTGTATGATGTGACTGATGACATTTCAGGCCTGCCGGTTATTAAAGTTCCATCTTCAAAGTCTCTTAGTTCGGCTTTTTCATATCCGTCTGGTATTTCAACTATTTCTTCAAAGTCCAATTCTGTTCCTGTAAATATAGTTTGTTTTGTGTTTTCAA
Source organism: uncultured Methanobrevibacter sp. (assembly GCF_947166415.1). Taxonomy (GTDB): domain Archaea; phylum Methanobacteriota; class Methanobacteria; order Methanobacteriales; family Methanobacteriaceae; genus Methanocatella. The sequence goes on from NZ_CAMVEE010000042.1 coordinate 5,656, forward strand.
AACTCATTTTAATTCTCTCCTAAAAAATTTTTAAGAGGAGTTATCCTCTTTTAGAAATTTTGATTGAGTTACAATCTTTTCTGCTGTCATTTCTTCTGCTGATGTTTCACCTGCACCTATCAGTTCAGCTATTGCACGATTGGTTGCACGGGTCTTTGCAGTACTCATTATAGTGTGGTCAGACACTTTGTCTTTGCCTTTTTCAGACCTGGAGCATAGTGCATCTGATTCAACACTTCTTCCATTAGGCAAGGTTGCACGAACGCAGTAGTATGCTTCTCTGATTCTGCCCATTTTGGTTCTCTCCAAATCACGGTCAATGATTTCAGTATCAACATTGAATGCACGGGATAGCTTTTGCCATGCTGACTTTTTCTTGAAGTGTCTTTTCACTTTAACGTAATTTCCGTCTTCGTCTTTTTCCTTGACTATGATTTCCTGATAGTCACTGTCATTGAGTAACCCTTTGCAGAGTTTTTGATAAGCGTCCCACTGTTCAATAGCTACACCAACATCCGGGATATTATCAGCAGCAGCGACAATTTCACTCACTTGTGGTTCTTCTATTAGTTCTGCTTTTACCATTTTTTATCACCTTGAAAAATTTGGGAGGATTAATTTATAATCCTCCTGTACTTGTTGCTATTCCAATCCAGCCGATAGCCACGGCAAATACCATGCTTCCAATAAAAATCATTTTTGGATTGGGATCCATCGATTCTTCTTTTGGATATAATCGTGCTGGTTTAGGCATACTGACCAACTCTCCTGATGCAGACCTCAATAATAAAATTCAAGTTAATTATTTTAGTTCTTCCATCGTTTTTGTGAATAACAACTGTTTTACTGTCCGGGAAATTCAATTCATCTGACTTCATTACTGCACAATAGGGATTTTCATTTGCAGATACAAATGCAATGAAATGTCCTTCATCGAGATTCTTTTGCATTTCAAGAATTGTATTTTCCATGTCAGTCACTCCTGTTTTTCCTGAACCCTACAATGTAGGCTTCTCCTCTTATGAACTTGATGAATCCTATATCTCCAGCTGTTGCATAATGAATCAATGGCAATAGCTTGGAGTGTATTACTGTTTGGTATGCCTTTTTTCCACCGTCCACCAATACGATACCGTCATCATCGATATAGAGGATTTCCTGTTCGACATCACCTTTGGCAATTTTGACCTCACCACTGTGAGTTAAAATGCCGCAGAAATTGTCTTCAAATTGATTAATTGAGGTTGTCATAATTAATCAACCTCAATTACTGCAATAGGTGAATAGCCATTCATTTGAATTCACCCAAGTTTTCAATTCTATCAAAGACCAACCATATTCTAGCCCAGATGTCTTTTGGGACTAAAACATGGGTTTCTCCATTTACTTCTTGTTCCAACATTATTTTCAGACCCCCGATTTTATCTTAAATTTTTAGTTCGTCTTAACGTGTTTAATCAAGTTTCATTATCTTGATTCTGTATGACTCGAAGAATTCCCTTTCATTTCTGATGTTTTCTGTTTGTGAAATTTCGTCAATGGCTTCTTCAAGTGCCCTGAAATTATTGAAAATTATTATTTCGTTAGGCCGGGGTTTTATTACTTCACACATGTTTTTGTATCTCCCTTTTTGCCCATCATCTTGGATGGGACTATATGGTCTACAATCTAAAACACACAAGTGGCCAGAAGTCTTTGAAAATAAAAATAGTATGTTGGTAAAATCAATATCCAATTCTCAATCGCAATATTTAGAATAAAATAAGTTTTGCTTTATTTAATTTGAAAATCTTTATATATTCCTTAAAATAAACTAGATATTGGGTTAAGTTTTGAAAAGTATTAATTTTTAGCTTGTTTCGTCGCATGCATAATTATTTTTATTTTTCTACTTGCCCACTTGTATTATACCTATTTTTTCATAATCTTTTTTCACTGTTTTTTTTTTGATATTTTACCTCCTTAAACTGGTTTTAAAGCCTTACTAAAAAAAAGTTGTACGAGAGTGGAAAATTGCTCCCACTTCGTAAAATTGCTCCCAGTTAGTAATGGCTAATACTAGTCTGTAATTTTGGCTATTTAAACATTTCTATTTGATAAAATATCAAAATTGTTTAATTATTACAATGTTATACTTGAAGATAAGGCATGTATTTTTCCAAAATCCTATAAACAATTTGACAAAAAAATATGACAAGAAATAGTAAAATGTATAAATCAAACTCATGATGAAACCATCATGTTGAAAAATTGTAGTTAAAAAAAAATAAAAAAATGGAAAAGAACTTTTAAGTCTTATTTCTCAAAGCTCTTTTGATATAATCAACTTCACTCTTAAGACCATCCAGTTCAGCATTCAATTTTTGATTTTCACTCTCCATTGCCTGAAACTCCGGAGATTTGATGGATAACCTCTCAACATCAAGATTGATTGTGACTGCACCCATATGCTCAATATATTTTTCCCTTAAACGCAAAGGGTCTTCCATGAAATAGGAAGTTCTGGTCTGATCCTTTCCTCTGCCCTGAAGCTCATCGATTTCATCCATGCTCAAACCGTCATTATAAAGCTGGCTTGCATGAAACTTCCTCAGCATGTGGGAACGGAAGCGGTTGTAGGAACCTGCCTTTCCAAGGTTCAGCTTGTTGTTGATTTTGCCGAAAGTATTGTTCATGTGAGTGGAACTGATATTAAAAAGAGGAGTTGAATTTGTAAGTTCCCTCTCATCTATCACAAGATAGTGAATTATTTCTGCTGTGGACTCAGGACTTGAAAAAGTGGTATAGTACTTGTTGGTTTTCTGTCTTCTTAACCTCCAGGACGGAACCACATCATCACGCCCGTGCAATGCTTCAATAACATCATCTATATTGTCCTTATGATGGTACTCATAGGTTGCATCAATGAAATCCTGAATGGTAATGTTTAAAGTTTCCCTTTTTGCACAACCGCTACTGGTCATGAAGAGAATTATCGCCTTCATCAACGGATTGACCATCTTCAGGATATGCCTAAGCAATTCCTTGTCGGGCAAATCATTATAAGAAATAGGCATAGGCTTTTTGACATTTTTCTGATTTAACTTTGGCATTTTGCCGATTTCAATATCAAAACCTTCTTCATATACAGTCATAACCCTACTGACATAATTTTTAACTGTTGTGGCGAGATGACCTTTCTTCATCAGATGGTTTCTGAATGCCAGAAGTCTTGCTCTCAATTTTGAATGTTTCCATTTGACTTCTTCTCGCTCTTCCTTTTCAGCTTCTTCTAACAACTGGTAGAATGGTTTCTTATGGTATCTTGAATACAAACCAATGGCGGTGGCGTAGCTTTCATAAGTGACATCTTTAAGACATCTCTCATCACAAAAGCTTCTTAAAAGTTGCTCATCTTTTTTGTGCATATCCATATTTATTACTCCTATATAAAATGTGTTTTTGGTAAGAGCATTTGATAAGTAATAAATATTTTGATGAGTGTTGCCCGTATACTAACTCTCTTGAATCATCGCTAGAATACCCTTCGCTCCTCGAGTAACCCTCGAAACGGGCAGCCTATCCAATGCTGGGTTTCTTCTAATCATCGACAGTATCAACTTCCCTCATAAAAGGACCGTAGGCATTGGTCATTAAAAATGATACGACAATAATAATATATAAAAGATAATATTTAACTATTTTCTAAAATTAGAAAAATTAGAAAAGAGAATTTAAATCAATATTGTCTAAAAATTCCTTGTATCTGTTACGAATTGTAACTTCAGTTACTCCTGAAACTTCAGCAACATCCCTTTGAGTTCTTCTATCACCCATGAATATTGAAGCGACATACAATGCTGTTGCGGCAATTCCTGTAGGTTCACGACCAGTGATTAGTCCTTTTTCCCTGCATTTTTGAATAATCAGCGCTGCTTTTGCTTCCACTTCACCTGAAAGACCTAGTTTTGAAGCAAGTCTAGATAAAAAGTCCATAGGGGTTGTTGGTTTCACTTTAATATTGAGCTCTTTTACTAAAAGCCTGTAATATGCACCAATTTTCTTTGTGGTGATGCTGGTTATTTCTGAGACTTCATCCAAGGTACGGGGAACACACCAGATTCTGCAGGCAGTGTAAATAGAAGCTGCAACCATTGCTTCAATGCTTCTACCACGAACAATGTTCCTTTTAGCAGCTCTTCTGTAGATTAATGCAGCATCTTCCCTGATGTTTCTTGGAATTCCCAACTTTGAAGAACCTCTGTCAAGCTCTGATAATGCCAGAACCAGGTTTCTCTCACCTGTTCCGGAAACTCTAAGTTTCCTGTTCCATTTTCTTATCCGGTACATTTGAGGCAAGTTTCTCTCAGGAATGCTGTTTCCATGACCGTCCCGGTTCTTCCAGTCAATGTCTGTGGACAAACCTTTATCTGCGAGGGCATTAGTCATTGGAGCTCCGGTTCGGGTACGTTTATTCCTTTGTTCTTGATTAAAGGCTCTCCATTCCTGACCCCTGTCTATCAAATCCTCTTCTATGACAAGTCCGCAATTGTTGCATGAAATTTCTCCACGACTGCTATCAATCATTAGATTGGAGGAACCGCAACCCGGACAAACCTTCTGCTCTTCAACTTCGTTGGATGTTCTATTTAAATCTGAAGCGATAATATCAACTCCCTAAAGATAATTTTTAACAAAAAAAGTTCGACAGCCAAAATCCCAAATAACTATAAAATATAGTTTATGTTAAATTAAAAGAACATTAAGTTCAATATCCATACAAAACCGGCGGAACGCCGTATTCTATTGAAAAAGAACGATTCGCGTTCGAGAAT
>NZ_CAMVEE010000043.1 GCF_947166415.1 uncultured Methanobrevibacter sp.
GAGTTACGTCCCCACCAAAGTCAACGTGACCAGGGGTATCGATTAAGTTGATTAAGTATTCACTATCTTTGTAATCGTGCACCATAGATACGTTAGCAGCGTCAATAGTAATACCACGTGCTTGTTCTTGTTCGTCAAAATCTAAGAATCTTTGGTCACCAGCAAGTTCTTCGGAAATCATTCCTGCACCTGCTAAAAGGTTATCAGATAAAGTTGTTTTACCGTGATCGATGTGAGCACAGATACCAATGTTTCTGATTTGTTCAGGTTCATACATCAATTCTTTGATTTTTGCAATCATTCTGTCTCTTCTACTCAAAATAACCACCTAATAAACATTAAATATGATTAGTGTGCTGCTTTAGCAACTCTTTCTTTCTCTTCAGCTTTTTGTAAAGCAAAGCTTCTTGAATCTTCTTCAGAAGCAAGAATTAATTCATCAGCTAAACATTCAGCAACAGATTTTCTGTTTTTGAATGAAGATTGTAATGTACCTCTAGTTAAGAATCCTAATGAAAGGTCTACTCTTCTTTGTGGGGAAATGTCCACAGCAACTTGGTATCCGATACCACCATATTTGATACGAGTAGTTTCTTCACGAGGTGCAGTGTTTTCAACTGCAGTAACTAAAACTTGAACAGGATTCTTTTTAGTTCTTTTGTGAATAATTTCTAATGCATCTTTTACAATGTTGTAAGCTTTATTCTTTTTACCAGAGTTGAGATGGGTTCTCATAACTTTGTTCATTAACCTTTCAACAATTGATACTTTAGATTTTGCGAATTGTCTTTTTACGTGTCTACCAGAAGTATGTGGAACTAAAGTTTCGTCTAAGCAGATATATTTTACTAAACCTAAGTCCTCAACTTTTACTTCATCGAGATCCCATTTGTCGAATAATTTACTCATAAATATAACTCCTTATCTTACAGGTTTTTCTATTTTTCCACTTACCATTTCTGATAAAGCTACGTTATTTACTTTGGAAACTTTCCAACGGACTCCAGGAATATCCCCCATGGATCTTCCGGATGGTCCACCGATTCCTTCAATCATCACTTCATCGTGCTCATCGATAAATCCAATAGCTCCGTCACCTGGTGCGAAAGCAGTTAATTGTTTACCGTTTTTGATTAATTGAACACGAACACATTTACGGATAGCAGAGTTAGGTTGTTTTGCTTCTATCCCTACTTTTTCGATAACGATTCCTCTTGCTTGAGGAGCTCCTTCGAGAGGGTCCGCTTTAACGTCTAACCTTAATGCTCTCCTTTTGTAATCTACATCTTTCCACTTAAAATTTTGTCTATTTCTTTTAAGTTTTTTTGCAGCAAAAAGTCCTGGCATATTTTTTTCCTCTAATCTTTTTGTTAAAAACACATATCTAAGAATCCACCGCTGCGATTTATACTATCGTAGATAGTACAATCTAAATTCAAAGATATAAATCAGTAATAATAATTAATTAGATAAAATTCTTTATCTAAAAGAAGATATCTTGAATGATATTAAAAACAATGACAAAAAGCACACATAGTCATGTTATAAAAAGTACAGATATCTTATGTTAAATGTTTATACATACCCCTTTATAAAGGTATTTATTTTTTATATAAAACAAAATAAAAAAAATAGTTTTTTAAAAAAAAATTATTAAAAATAGCTCGAAAGCTATTTTAAAATAATATTATCAATATTATGTTGTCTATTAGCTAATAATTTAGCCCTTTCAATATTGATTCCATTTCTACCGATAGCGATACGTTTGTTAGTATTATCTGCTGTAACAATAGCAATTTTCTCGCCTGATTGCTTTTGACTGATTTTAACAGATTGTACTTTTGCAGGAGATAAACAATTCTTGATAAATTGGATCGGATCTTCATCTAATTCGATGATTTCAACTCCTTTGTCTACCGCCCTTTGAACTTTAGATACGGAACTTCCACCTTTACCGATAGCAAGTCCCATGTCACCATTCTTAACAATGAAAGTAACTTTTCCATGTTCATCATCGATAATGCAATCCTTAACCATTGCTCCAGTCATATTTTCGAAAAGAGCTATGAATCTAATCTCATTTGCACTTAATTTAATAGACACTTAAATCTACCTCAAATCGTCTAATATTGTAGAATCTCCTGGATCGTTTACGATTAATGTAGCAACAGTGAAAGGTTTACCACAAACAGAACCCAAATCTACACTAGTTCCATCATATACGATGAATGGAATTTCGGAAAGATTTGCATAATATTCAACATCTTCAAGAATTTCTTTAGGAGCGTTAGCAGCAACTACAACGAGTTGACCTTTTCCTAATTTTAAAGATTGAATTGATTTTTCAGAGCCTAAAGTCACATCACCAGTGTCGACAGCTACTCTGATTCCTCTATCTACGTCCATCATCTAGCCTCCTATTCATTTTTATAATCCATTTTGACACCGACAGAACCGGTACCAAGAGGTATTGGTTGTCCAATAATAATATTTTCGATGATACCTGTTAAATCATCCACTTCACCGCGGATACTTGCGCGAAGTAAATGTTTACCAGTTTCTTCAAAAGCTGCACGAGCTAATACGCTTGATTTTTCACCACTAATACCGTGTCTTCCGATAGATTTTACAACACCTTCAGAAGTCATGATGTCTGCAACTAACATAATGTGCCTTACATCCACACTAAGACCTTGTTCTGAAAGGGTATTCTGAGCTTCGTTAATAATAGATTGACGAGCTGCTTCGATACCTAACACTTCACCGATTTCGTGAATGTTGTTAGTGGTTGTTCTGACATGGTCGATACCATCCATATCAAGGATTTCCTTAAGGTTTGATCCTTCGGTATGGATAATCCATTCCTTATCATCCTTACGGATAATAACTTTTCCAATGCCTTTTATACCACTGATTTGAAGGTCACGAACTTTGTCTGCTAAAAGACGAAGTTCCCTGATTTCAAATCTGTTGTCAGGCTTATCGGTTTTTCCGGATGGAATAGTGATTTTATCATTATTAATAACAGCTTTTTTGAAAGCCTTTTCGACAGTAGCGTTGATTTCATCACGATCGAGCCTTTTTTCCTCAATCTTTTTACTGTCTAATGTTGCTTCGACTTCCATAGTACCATAATTTAAATTGAAATCTGAAAGAATATCGTTTATAGTACTTTTACCAATTTTATTTGCTAAAGTTCTAACAAACTCTTCGTCATCACGTCTTTCTTCATCAAAATAAATATCCATTGTTGGAGTAGCAATCTCTTTTCTTGCATCAACGATTTCAATAAGCCTTGGAAGACCTAATGTTACGTTCAATTCAGTTACCCCTGCATAGTGAAAAGTACGCATGGTCATCTGAGTACCAGGTTCACCTACAGATTGAGCAGCTACAGTTCCAACAGCCTCCCCAGCTTCAACATGAGCTCGATCATAGGCATTTTTAAGTTTCCTGATGAGTTCTTTTAATTCGTCATCAGTTAACTCTTTATTAATATAAGCTTTAGCTAAATCTTCGATATAACTATCTGGAAAATCGATATCAAGATTTTCAGTATCGTTAAGTTCTGCAATAGTATCTCTTACTTTAATTTTTGTATCTTCCATAGTTACACCTACTTACCTTCCATTCCACTTTCCATTCTGATCTCATCAATGAGTTTGTTCAAGTCAGCTGGTTTACCAAAGTCGGATTTTGCAGGATCTACACCATCTTCACCGAACATGGTTTGGATAACGTTACCTTGGTTGTCGGTAACAAGTCCAGATGGTTTAACTTGTAAATCTTGTAAAGCGTTAACCAATCTTCTTTGCATGTAACCGGATTGTGCTGTACGAATCGCAGTATCTACAAGACCTTCTCTTCCACCCATAGCGTGGAAGAAGAACTCAATAGGGTCTAAACCAGATTTATAACTTGAGTGTACAAATCCTTTCGCTTTAGCCCCTAACTCACCTTTCTTGAAGTGAGGTAAGGTTCTGTTTAAGTATCCTCTTTCGATACGTCCACCCCTAACCGCTTGTTGTCCTACACAAGCAGTAATCTGAGTAAGGTTCAACATGGATGCCCTTGCACCGGTACGTGCCATTACTACAGAGTGGTTTTCAACAGCCATTACATGTTCATATGGGTCATCATCAGATTGTTTACCCATAGTAAGATAGTTTTCTGCAATGCTACCGGACATGTCCCTAGCTTCCCCGAGAACTTGCATGATTCTCATCTCTAAAGTCTCTTCGAGACTTCTACCAGGTAAAGCTTGGAGATATCCTTCTTCGTAAGATTCGACAAGTTTATCTACTTCATCCATTTTATTTTCTAAGTGCTCGTTAATACGTTCTTGAGCTTCATAAGGAATTTCTTCATCGTTTAAGGAAGTAGTAATTCCTGTTTTCATGATTCCACAGATAGCTAAGTCAGTTGATCTGTCTAAGAATTCTTTTGCTCTTCCAGGACCGTACTCTTTAACGATTTTATCTAAAATTTTACCTGAGAATGAACCGTAAGCGGATTCATCGATTACACCTTGTTTGAGGATACCGTTTTTAATTACAACAGTTGCATCTTCAGCAGGATATACCACAGGACATTTAGAAATCTCAGCACTGTAGGACAAGTTTAAGTCATTAGGTAATAATAATGAGAACAATTCTTTACCAGTCCATTTTTCACCTTTATCCTTGTAGATGAATGATTCTTCACCGAATTCAGGATCATATTTCAAAATCCACTGATTAGCCTTGAAGGTAGGGATTTTTAAATGTGATTTCCTGATGATTTGTAAAGCTTGTTCTTCTGTGAATTCAACACCGTCACGGGTTAAAAGGTATGCTCCACTAATGTGGTCGTGGATAGCACCGATAATCGGCCCACCAAACCTTGGAGACAAGATGTGCTCTTGCACACGCATCAATGATTTTGCTTCTGCACGGGATTCATCGGTTTGGAACACGTGCATGTTCATTTCGTCTCCGTCAAAGTCAGCATTGTATGGAGGGCAAACACATAAGTTCAATCTGAAAGTCTTGTAAGGTAAAACCCTTACTTCGTGTGCCATCATACTCATTCTGTGAAGTGAAGGTTGACGGTTGAATAAAACCATGTCCCCATCTTTCAAGTGTCTTTCAATGATAAAACCAGGTTCTAATTGCTCTAAGATTAATTCTTTGGTTTCTTCATTGCGTACTCTGATTTTTCTACCGTCAGTTCTGATTACATAGTTTGCACCAGGGTGGACATCTGGACCGTTTTCAATGTATTTGACCATTTCGTCCATGTTCCATTCGGTTACATATACCGGTACGGTTACTTCTTTTGCAATCATTTCAGGAACACCGACCTCGTTAATACTGATGTTAGGGTCAGGTGAAATTACGGTACGTGCAGAGAAGTTTACACGTTTACCTGAAAGGTTGGATCTGAATCTTCCTTCTTTTCCTTTTAACCTTTGGGTTAAGGTTTTGAGTGGTCTTCCTGACCTGTGTCTTGCAGGAGGTACACCACTTGCTTCATTATCAAAGTAAGTTGTAACGTGATATTGTAATAATTCCCATAAGTCTTCAACGATTAATTGAGGAGCACCAGCTTCCATGTTCTCAAGTAATCTTTGGTTGATTCTTAAAATGTCTACAAGCTTGTGGGTTAAGTCATCTTCTGACCTTTCACCAGTATCCAATGTGATTGAAGGTCTTACAGTTACCGGAGGTACTGGTAAAACAGTCAATACTAACCATTCTGGTCTTGCAACTTCAGGGTTAACACCTAAAACAAAAGAATCTTCATCAGTGATTCTTTCAAGTCTTTCACGAACTTCAGAAGCGGTTAACTTGTAATCGCCTTGGCGAATAGTTACAGGTTTGTCTAAACTGATAGCTTCTTGAGGTGCGCCACAGTGAGGACAGCAATGTTTTAAGTCAATTTCCTCATCAGGGTCTTCAGGTAAAGTTTTTAATTCCCTTTTGGCAACTTTATAAACATCTTTAAGAATTTCATTAAGACTTTCCTTGTTATCCAATGCTTCTTGGATTTTTTCAGTGTATTCTTCGATTTGTGCATCGTCCAAAAGAACGCGGCCACATTCATTACATGTTGAACGTAAAATTTTGTGAATGACATCACCAAAACCGATGTGGATAACAGGTCTTGCTAATTCAATACTACCAAAATGTCCTTGACAATCTCCTCCTCTGAAACCGCAAGTTCTGCAAACTAAACTTGGGTCGATAACACCTAAACGAGGATCCATTAAACCTTTTTCAATAGGGAAACCATCATCTTCATAGGTATCAGGAGTTTCAACTGTCACAACAGACATTGCACGAATATCTTCAGGAGACATTAGCCCAAAGTTGATTTGTTCAATTTTTTTAATAAATCCTTTCAATGTATTGGCTCCTTCGTAAATTTAATTATGCTTTGTCTCCTAAAATCAATTTAGGGAAAATACATAAACTCTTAAGTTCGTCTAATAATAATTTAAATGCGTATGAAATTTCAACTGGATATGTTTCTACATCTCCACAAATTGGACAGTATTTCTTGTTTTTGTGTCTATCATATACTGCTAACATACCACAGTTTTCACAAACGATAGCTTCGTATTTGTCAGATTCGTCTAGAAGTCTTTCTTTTAAAGTTAAAGCTGCACCGTGTGCAATAAGACAATCTCTTTCCATTTCTCCGAATCTTAAACCACCTTCACGAGCTCTTCCTTCAGTAGGTTGACGAGTAAGAACTTGTACAGGACCTCTGGAACGAGCGTAAACTTTATCAGTTGTCATGTGGTGTAATTTTTGGTAATAAGCTACTCCGACAAATATTTCTGCATCTAATCTTTCACCGGTTACTCCGCTGTATAAAGATTCACATCCTGCAGATTCAAATCCATTGTTAATGAGTTGTTGTTTGATTTCATCTTCAAGGGTTTGGTTGAATGGAGTTGCGTCAACTCTTTCACCTTCAAGACAACCTGCTTTACCTGCAACCATCTCAAGCACCTGTCCGATGGACATCCTGGATGGAATAGCGTGAGGGTTAACAATTAAATCAGGCACAACACCAAATTCTGTAAATGGAACATCTTCAGGAGATAATATTAAACCGACAACCCCTTTCTGACCGTGTCTTGATGCGAATTTATCACCAAATTCAGGTTGTCTGGTATCTCTAACTCTGATTTTAGCTAATCTTGAACCTTCAACGGTTTCGGATAAAAGAACTGCATCAACAATACCTTTTTCACCGTGTCTTACAGTTACGGAAGTTTCTCTTCTTCTGTCAGCAACGGTACCGAAGTCTTCTTCCAAGAATCTTGGTGGTGAGGTTTTTCCGATTAATACGTCACCTGATTTTACTTCAGATTCTGGATTGACAACACCGTCATCGTCTAGGTTTCTGTAGGACTCCTCTGATCTGTAACCTTTGATGTTTTTGTCAGGCACTTCGAATTTGTCTACTTGTCCACCAGCATACCTTTTTTCTGAAGTGTCGTATGCTCTGAAGAAGGATGACCTTGCTAAACCTCTTTCAAGAGCTGCTTTGTTGATGACCATTGCGTCTTCCATGTTGTATCCTTCGTAAGACATTAATGCTACAACAAAGTTTTGACCGGATGGTCTTAAATCATAATTAGTTGAATCGATAATACGTGTTTTTACAATAGGAGTTTGAGGATGGTGTAATAAGTGTGCCCTAGTGTCGGTACGTAACGCATAGTTGGAAACGTATAATCCTAAAGCCTGTTTTGTCATACCTGCTTCCATTGTGTTCCTTGGAGAGGAGTTGTGATCAGAGAATGGAATAATACCTGCACAGATTCCGAGCATTGTAGCAGGGTCAATTTCCAAGTGAGTATGGTCTTCGGTTAACTCAGCTAAGGACATTGCAATATATGAATTTTCTTCCTCTTCAGCATCCAAGTATTCGATAAGACCATTGTCGATTAAATCATCCCAGCTTAATTTGCCGTTAGCGACTTTATTCAAATGTTCCTCTTTTAAAAGAGGTTCGCCTTCTTTAACGATGATTAATGGTCTTCTTGCCCTACCAGGATCATTGAATATGTAAATTTCATTATTATCTTCATAGTAAGTGATATTCATCTCATGAGAGATTTCACCGTTTCTTCTTTTTTCTCTCATTTCCTGAGTGAAAGATACTGGATCTTCACAAGATCCTAAAAGTTCACCATTTATATATATTTTAGATTTCTGCAAAAATTTCCCTCCTATGTACTCAATCGATTAATACACCCATACTTTCAATAACGTCTTTAATTTCTTGTTCATCTGAACCTTCTGAAATATTACACATTAAAGCCAAGTTCTTTACCAAACCACAGTTAGGTCCTTCCGGAGTTTCGTTTGGACATATTTTACCGAATTGTGTTGGGTGCAAATCTCTTGCTTCAAAGTGAGGTTGGCTTCTTGTTAATGGGGATACTACACGTCTCAAGTGAGAAAGTGTACCCATGTAACTGGTCCTATCCAATAACTGACTTACACCAGCTCTTCCACCTACCCAATTACCGGTAGCGATAGCGTGCTTGATGTTTTCAGTTAAAACATCACTACGAACAGCCTGTTTAATGGAAAGTTCTTTACCACGGGAAAGGCTTCTTTCTAATTGATAACTCATGTCTCTTGTTAAATTAGTGAAAGCTACTCTGAATAAGTCTTCCATTAAGTCACCAGATACTCTGAGTCTTTTATTAGTATAGTGGTCCTTATCGTGAGGTTCTCTTTTTTGTTCAATAACTTCCAATAACATTTCAGTCATTTCAGCCAAGTAAATAGCCTTATCATAACATCTTTCTTGTTCAGTGCCCATATGAGGTAATAAATAACGGTTGATTACATCAGTAGCACGTTTGATACGATAATCTTTAGGCATGTTTTTAGCTACTCTGTTACCAATGTATTTGATAGCAGCATTTTGCATATATTCTCTTCTTTCATCAAGAGTCATGCCATCCATTTCATTTTGGTCTAATTTCAACGCTTCAAGTGAAACTTGAATGTCGTCTGCAATCATCATTTGGAAGTTGTTATCGTCAGAAATTGCTGTAATGATTTCTTCATCAGTAGCTAATCCAAGAGCCCTTAACAATATTACAAGTGGAATTTCTCCCGGAAGATATGGGAATGAAATTCTTAAGAAAACACCATTTTTACGTGGTTTTTTGTATTCTAAAGTAATTCTGGCTCTGAAACCACTTTTGATTGAAGTAACAACAGCTTTTGCATGTCTGTCCTCAACTTTATCTAAACGTTCAAGAATGATTTTGTTTGGAGCGATTTCTTCCATTGTAACTACAGCCCTTTCGGAACCGTTTACAATGAAGTAACCTCCCAAATCTTGAGGATCTTCATTTTTTTCAATCAATTCTTCGGCAGTGAGTCCGTTAAGATGGCAAATGTCTGATTTGAGCATTACAGGTAATTCACCAATGTAAACCTCTTCCAAAGGATTATCTTCTCCTTCTTCATTTAATGCCATTTCAAGGTACATATCTGCAGAATAATTTAAATTTCTAAGTCTTGCTTCAGTTGGATCGATTTCACTGCGGGATCCGTCTGCTTCTTTATTAGATGGTTTTTCAATACGTACTTTACCGGTTTTTAAAGTGTATTTTCCATCATCTAATGTAATAGGTTCTGTAATATCAATGATATTTTGAATCCTATTATTTACAAAGTCATTATATGATTTAATGTGGTGATCTACTAAATCATATTTATCGAAAAATGCATCAACTAATTTCCAGTTATTCTCTGTCATGGACATCCTCCAGCATTTACGTAAATGCAATAAAAATAATAAACTAAATAAAAGTAAATAGCAAAATTAGGCATAACACCTAATACTTAATTCATTTAATCATTATTCTTAATTTACTCATAACTATCTCCTATAAGATAATTCCTCTCAAACTAAGTTAAATTTATTATAATGAATTTCTAAAAACAAAAAAACACAGAAATTAAACTATATTAAATTTCACTACTCTAAAATTATATTAACAATTAACCTTCCACAATCCTATATGTGACAAATTCACCAGCAGTTTGGCTTTTACGAGTGATTCTTAAAACATCACCTGATTTAGCATTAATAGCTTTTACTACAGGATCTTCTGATTTAATTTTAGGAAGATCTTTAAAATCATACTCAACATCACTAAATTCATCAGCAATTTCATCTTCGGTCATGATTTCATGCTTTGGTACGAGCATATGTTCTTGAATATCAATTTTCAAATTATTGTCCTCCAAATAGAAAAGTTAAAATATAAAATTAGAACAGGCCTGACGGGAATTGAACCCGCGGCCGCTTGGTTAAAAGCCAAGCGCTCT
>NZ_CAMVEE010000044.1 GCF_947166415.1 uncultured Methanobrevibacter sp.
AAATGATTTGGTTATCCGGGTGGGTTGTGATTATATTTTCTGCAAACAATCCAAGATACCTATGCTTCAGGGATTTGAATCCCAAAACATTTCCTATCTTTTTCATTTCATTATAATCAGGAGTGTTCTTATCTATAATGTAGTATTTTTTTATGTCCGGATCCTTATCTGCGGCGTATTTGAACAAATGCATCCCATTGTCATCGGATGCATCAGGCCGGTCCATGAAAAACCATATCCTTTTGTTTTTAAGGAAAGGATAGCCCAGCATATAAGCTATTCTGAATGGGACTCCAACCTTAAGACCAGGTTCCCTTTTCTTCAGCATATTAAGCAGTGTTTTTGATTCCTGCTTTACCCATTTCAATGTGGTTTTCTTTTCAACAGTTATCTTATTTCCTTTCAGTATGCTCAGATAATGTTTGGTCTTTGAATATCCTGCAATTTTGGAGAAGTTGCACGGTCTTGAAAAATCAATTTCCAAAATGTCATCGCCACACCTAAATTCGATTTCAAAGTTGTCCTTTTGGTTTAGGGCAACATTGAAGTCCAGAGAATAGTCAGTTGCAAATTTGTAATCCAGGCAATATTTGTCCCTTTGAGGAAAATGGATTTCTTTTGCAGGAATCTTCTTTTCATTTACATAAACATCAATCTTCCTGCCATCCCTATTTGAGA
Organism: uncultured Methanobrevibacter sp.; assembly: GCF_947166415.1. Lineage (GTDB taxonomy): Archaea > Methanobacteriota > Methanobacteria > Methanobacteriales > Methanobacteriaceae > Methanocatella. The sequence continues at coordinate 679 of NZ_CAMVEE010000044.1, forward strand.
TGTTGGCTAAAACATATAGCTTGTTGCCAATTATTTCATAAATATCAATAAAAATACTATTTAAATTAAATTTTAAAATGATATTTTCAGGTATTTCACCATATTTCAATAAAAAACACTTTAATTTAAAATCATCGCCTTTTTGGCTTAATATTAAATCATCATCAATGTCTTTTAGAGATTCGCTCAATGAATCTTTTAGGGTCTCAATTTCTGACTTGTTCAAGACATCTTTGATTTTTTCATTATTCAATATGGCTTTTAAGTCCTTAAAATCCAATTTTTGATTAGCTAGTGAATCACATGCTTTTCTAATTAATTCTGAATCATGTGATGCAATCATATCTGAGAATATCAAAGTAATCCCCATTAGTCTTGTGCTTGTTTATAATCTGGTCTTAATGTATCTGCAATATAATTAACATCTTTTTTCAATGCGGCAGAATCCTTATAGCCTATGGTATATACAATGAATGTGTGATTGGATGTATAAAAGAATGAAGAACTTACATTCCCAGTGGAATTTTTGTAATAGGTTGTAAATATTTCAATTCCTTTAGGAGTTTTTGTTGTTTCATTGCCTATAAAAACATAAGAATCATTAATACCATTAGTGAACTCCTCTTTAATTTCCTGCTTAACAGTATTGTTTTTACCTATTTCCATTATACCGATTTTTTCGGGTGTTCCATCGCGTTCTATTTCAACATAAGTGTTGCCGCTCTCTTTAAGTGAAAAACCATCCGGCAGTGTAAATACGCATCTGTCCGCGACTGCAACGGCTTTGCCGACTGTAGTTGAAGAGTCCAATACCAGGTATCCGCATACCACAGCAACGATAATTATTATTAAAATCAATATCCATCTTTTATCCATTTTACAACCTTTCTATCAATTTTAGTTAGTTTTATAATCATGATAATTCATCAACATTTATAGTGAACTCAGCAGTTTTCGGATTCACTTTTTCGCTTCCAGGGAAATTTACTTTAATTTTGTTTTCACCTGGTTTATCCAAAGTGATGAAAATTTCTCCAAGGGTATTGGTGTTGTATAATTCTTTTACACCATTTACATATGCAATCACTCTTTTATGAGGAAGAGCATCGCCGTTTTCATCTTTAAATTCAACTTTGGCATGTTCTCCAATTTCGATGTTCTCAGTTTCATCCATGCTGATGTCTGCCATTGTTTTGTTTTCATCCATATCGCTTTCATCATAGGTTTCCTTATCATTCAGCTCAACGATATTTTTAGAGAATATGATGGTTTTTGGATTGATTCTATCATTTCCATGGAAATTTACTTTAAAGTTTTCAGCACCGAGTTCATGGGCAAGAAAACCTATTCTGCCGTATTTATTTGTTTTCCTATTGAATTTAACACCATTGATGAATATGCTCACAGGTTCATCTTTAATCCATTCTCCATCTTCTGACCCTTCTTTGAATTCGAGGGTTATTCTATCTCCTAGGTTTAAAGTTTTCTCTTCAGAGACTTGTATCCATGGCATTATCTTGTTTTCGTCCATATAACTGTCATCATATGCGAATACTTCTTCTTCATCAACGATAGTTTTTGTGAATTCGTATACAGCAGGATTTAACTTATCGTTACCCGAATAAACTATTTTAAACTTATTAGTCCCGGTTTCAAGAGGGGTTATGCCGAGTTTACCGTATTCATTAGTTTTTCTGGTGTACGGAATTCCATTGATGTATATGTCGAAAGTTTCATCAAGAATTGGATTTCCCTCTTCTGATTCCTCTTTACATTCAATGATAATATAATCTTCCATTGTTACCTTTTCATCGTCATTTACATGGATCCATGTTGTTAATTTGTTTTCATCGATTTCAAGACCTTCAAGCTCGTCATAGTCCTCATCTCTTACGACGGTCTTGTTAAATGTGGTTTGTTTAGGGTTATATGTTTTATCTCCACTGAATACGATTTTAAAGTAATGATCTCCTAGCTCATTAATTTGAAAACCAACTCTTCCCTGTTCGTTGGTTGTCCTGTCATTTTTAACGTCATCAATGTAAACAGTAATTTTTTTATTGTTAAGTGGTTTTTCCCCATCCACAAGTGAAATTGTGATGTAATCACCTATTCTTATGGTGTTCCTTTCAGAAACTTCGATTTCCGGTGTTGGCTTATTTTCATCAGTGTTTGCGCTTTCTTCGTAGGCATCACATACCTTATTCACTTCATCATCCATAATCAGATGACCATTTTCAATCCAGATGCACCTGTTGCATATGTCCCTGATTTGATTGATTGAGTGTGAAACGAGCAATACTGTTACACCATCACTCATCAATGATTTGAGCTTATTTGCACTTTTCTTTTTGAACCTAATGTCTCCAACGGATAGGATTTCATCAATAATGAGGATATCAGGATTAATCATGGTAGCTATTGAAAATCCCAATTTAGCCCTCATTCCGGAAGAATAGTTTTTAACAGGATAATTGATGAACTCCCCAAGTTCGGAAAATTCAAGAATTTCATCATATTTTTCATCAATGAACTCTTTATCCATACTTAAAAAAGCAGCGTTTAAATAAATGTTATTTTTACCGGAGTAGTTATTGTCAAAACCAGCACCTAATTCCAGCAATGGTGCAATCTTACCGTTAATCTTCACTTCTCCGTATGTCGGTTTGTAAATTCCACTCACGATTTTTAATAAAGTACTCTTACCGGCACCATTAAATCCCAAAATTCCAAGCCTGTCCCCTTTGTGAACGGTAAATGAGATGTCTTCAAGAACTCTAATCTTTTTGGTTTCTTCTTTATTCCTTTTAAGGGTCCTTATAACATATTCTTTAATGGTGTCGATTTTATCTTTACTGACCTTAAATTCCATTGTTAAATGTTTTACATCAATGGCAATGTCATCATCAGTAGTGACAATCTCATTTGAAGGAACTTCTTCTATTGAATTTTCTTTTATCTCGCTATCTAAATCCATGATAAAACCTGTTATAACTCTAATGCCAATTTATTTGCATATATGTTGTATATTAAAATTCCAATCAACAATGAGCTTATTGAAAATGTGGCAAGGTACAATAATGTTGATACGTTTGGAAATACTCCATAAACGACACATTCCCTAAAGCATGTAATTGCAGAATAAACCGGGTTCAATGTGAATATCTTTTGAATAGATGCCGGAACAATTTCGATCGGATAAAACAATGCTGATGCATACATTAAAAGGATTGTAAATACATTGTAAAGATAACCTACATCAGTAAAGTATGTGTTGAACACGGCTAAAATCATTCCAACACCAAAGACCAGGCACACTAATAATGCGACAGGGATGATGGCGAATAAGCTTGTGATGTGGAATGGTGCTCCTGTAATTGCCATAACTCCGAACAATATTACGAATGATATCAAAAAGTTGATGAATTCATATGTAATCTTACTGACTGAAAACATGTATTTCGGAATATATACCTTTTTCAAAATAGCAGCATTACCTTTAATGGAATTCATTGCACCTCTTGTTCCATTATTGTAAAAGTCGAAAATGATTCTCCCAGCTAAAAGGTAAACTGGATAATTTTCAATAGTACGGGCAAATAACACGGAAAATACTGCAGTAAACACTAACATCACTAAAAGAGGATTGAGAAAACTCCAAATCACTCCCAGAAAGGAATCCTTATATTTGGCAGTAAAATCCCTTTTAACCAATTCTCTTAATAAAAATTTCTTTTCTTCTAATGTGTCAAACATTTTTTTACCCAATAATAAATTTGAATTATTTTATAATTTATGTAAAATTCCCTTAATATAATTTATTTTCGTCTTCTTGCAAATTCTTCAAAGACTTCATCTATTTCAATTCCTTTGTATGCTAAAATCAAAAGGGTGTGAAAAATCAAATCGACTGATTCATATACCAAGTTTTCATCGTTTTTCGCTGCAAGCAACACTTCACCTGCTTCTTCAGCTATCTTTTCAAGTATTTTGTCTTCTGCTTTTTTATCGCTGTCCTGCATAATGTTTGATGTGTATGAATCAATTGGATTGTCCCTTCTAGATTCGAGAACTTCGTATACTTCACGTATGATGTTGTCATCAGCCATCTATTCATCACCTTTAGATTCTTGATCTTGCATGCTTTCTGTCAAGGCAATTAAAGGATGCTTATCATCATCAATGATTTCAATATCATCAAATGTATTTATTCCTGCTCTGTCTGCAGTTTTTTCCATTCCTAATTTGATGTCTTGGCCCAAATCAACAACATATGAATCCACAGTCTTGTAACCTTTCTGTTTTGAAGCAACTGCCCTGTGGTGTCCGTCGACAAGAATCCATCTGTCACCAGTTTTAACAACAATTGCCGGTTCAGCCAATCCTTTTTCTAACTCATAGGCTCTTCCTTCAAGTTCATCTGCATAAACCCTGTCCTGTGTTGGCCTCAATTTATCGGTTTCCACCTGCATATGTTTTAAAGTGGTTTTTATACCATACAATTGTTCCATGGTTGTTTTGAAGTATTCCACCTTATTTGGAGTTGACCTTTCGATGTGGGATCTTACCATATCTGTGTTGGTAATGATTCCAACGATGGCTCCGTGTTCATCCACAACAGGCATTCTAGAGATACCTCTCCTGAACATCACTCTGGAAGCGTCATTGATTGATAAGTTTTGATTTGCAACAACTAATTTTGTACTCATTAAATCCCTGACTGTATCTGCCCATTCCTTTGATACAATGTCAAAAGCAGTTATCATGCCCACCAGTTTACCATTTTCTACAACTGGGTAACTATTGTGACGACTTTCTTTCATTAGGCCGATAACCTCTTCGGTTTGGGTATCTGGTGAAACTTTAATAACATTTCTAGTCATATAATCTTTAACAAAAGATTTTTTTGAAGACATATTGGATACTCTCCTATTCTATGTTTTCTTTTAATAGTTTAACAGTTTCACCTGGATCAGCTTTTCCACGGGTTAATCTCATTACTTGTCCGACTAAGAAGTTAATGGATGCTTTTTGTCCAGCAAAATAGTCTTCAACGGCTTTTGGATTTTCATCAATTGCTTGTTTTACTGCAGCCAATACTTCATCGTCTTTCACGACACCAAGCAATCCTAACTCTTCAGCAATAGCTTTTGGTCCTTTGTCGTTATTTGGCATTTGTTCAATAATCTTTTTACCCGCTTTAGCAGTGATTTCTTTTGATTGTAACATATTTAAAAGTTCTACAATATTTTCAACGGTAATTCCACTGTCCGCGAAATCCAATTTGTTATAATATAATACCCTTTTGAGTTCATCTCTCATCCATTTGGATGCAAATTTAGGATCGATTTCTTTTGCAACTTCCTCATAGGCAATAGCCAAGTCAAGTTCGGAAGTCAATACTTTAGCGGATTCTTCATCAATGCCGTATTCCTCAACAAATCTTTTTACTTTGTTGTGTGGAGCTTCAGGCATTGTGTCCAAGATTCTTTGAATTGTTTCATCGCTGATTTGCATTGGTGGCAAGTCTGGATCTGTAATAAATCTGTAATCATCAGCATCCTCTTTCATCCTCATTCCAACGGTAATCATTTGGGATTCGAGGTATGCACGGGTTTCTTGTTTTACTTCAACTCCTCTTTTCATGAGGTTTTTTTGTCTGACGAGCTCGAATTTCAATGCTTTGTAAGCACCTTTAATGGAGTTCACGTTTTTCATCTCTACTCTGTTTCCTCCATTAATGGAAATGTTTACGTCAGCTCTCATAGTACCTTCTCCACGAGCTCCTCCACTGTATTGTAAAACACGAATCAATTCTTTCAAGAAGTTTCTGGCTTCTTCAGGGGATTTTATGTCAGGTTCTGTAACGATTTCAACTAGTGGAATTCCAGAACGGTTGAAGTTTACAGTACCTCTGTCCGGCTTAAATTGACCAGGGTCTTCTTCAGCGTGAATTTCCCTGATTCTAATTCCGTTTAATTCCCCATTGATTCCGATAGGAACTGAAGTTCTTTGGTAACCTGATGGTAAATCAGGGTAATCGTAATGTTTTCTCATAAAGTAAATAACATCTCTATCTATTTCACAGTTAAGCATTAAAGCAATCATCAATGCATTTTCCAACGCTTTTTCATTTGTTGGATGTGGTTTTGCACCCGGTTGATTTAAACAAACTGGGCAGATGTTTGTATTTGCAGGTGCGTCCTGATAATTGGTAGGACAATCACAGAATAATTTTGATTCGGTTTCTAATTGTACGTGGATTTCAAGTCCACACATCATATCAACATCGTCACTAATAATAATTCCTCCATTAAGGATAATTTTTCAATAATTTATATTATATTTATTTATGTTACATTAGATTTATAAAGATTATTAAAAATTAGTATATATAGTTTTTTTTTTAAAAAAATAGAAATAGAAAAAATCAGTATTTGTTTTTCAATGATTCTTTAACATATCTTTTTATAAATTTGTCCAGTTCTGGGGAAATATTGCTTTTTTCAGGACCTAATTTTGTTTTGTCGGTAAATGTTCCTTTAAGCTGTCGTCCAGCCCATTTAACTTCCTCTTCCACTCTTTTACCATATTTTGTTCCAAACATTTTAAATAATGGGAATTTTGTTATTCCATTGGCTCCACTCAAAATCAATATTCCGATGTTCGCCAAATTGTCAATCCAGGTTCCGCAAATTATTTCTATGTTAGGAAAAGCTAATCTGACTTGCGCCACGACTTGAGCATAATAGAGTGATGCAGGCTGTGATGAGTTCGCATACACTGTTTCCTTATGCGGATTCAATGAGTAGAATATGACCCTATCGATTTTATGATCTTTGATGTAATCTATGATATAGTCAACGTCATCCAATGTTTCCCCAAGGCCTAGGATAATAGTTATTGCTTTTTTAAAGCCCAAATCTCCAGCAACATCTAACATATTGCTTATGTCACTTAATTTTTTACTAGGGCATACTCTTTCATGGATTTTGGGATTTGCTACTTCAACGGCACCTGTGATTCCTTTAATTTCTGAACCGTATGCGTCTAATTCATCAGTAATTCCTGTATTTAACCAAACTCCATCTCCGGTTATGTCCTTTATTGTAGTGGCGATTTCTTTAATTTCCTGTGTGGTGAAAGATTTGTAGCCTCCTGATAGAAATTCAATATTCCAGTCCAGACGATTGCACATTTCCGCTTCGGCATAAATGTTGTTTATGTTCCTTCTGGCCTTTTGAGGATCTTTGATTTTTTCTTTTTGTGTTGACATGTAGCAAAATGCACAGTCTCCTTTATCACACCACCAGGATAGGAAAACGGCCCTTTCAAGAGTTATCAAATCGCCATGCTCTTTTAAAGTAACTTCATTAGCTTTGTTAATTAAATCAAATAAGTCAGATGCCATGCTTTTATATTGTTTCTTAAAGTTTATATACTAGTTCATTAAAATCTATTATTGCAATTTATCTGATTTTTCTTGATAAAGTTGCAAAAAACCAAAACATTTATATACTATCTTATGTATAATTATGATTACTGTTTAAAGTCTTTTGATTTTGAAACATGGGTTTTATTTGGTAAAGTGGATGGGTTATTACATGCCGTCGTAGCTCAGTAGGTAGAGCGTTCGGCTGTTAACCGATTGGTCACAGGTTCGAGCCCTGTCGACGGCGCTTTGGGGCCCATAGCTTAGCCAGGTAGAGCGTCCGGCTCATAACCGGAAGGCCATGGGTTCGAACCCCATTGGGCCCATGTTAAATAAACTTGTATTTGTATGCTCCGGTGGTGTAGTCCGGCCAATCATTTCGGCCTTTCGAGCCGAAGACTCGGGTTCGAATCCCGGCCGGAGCATTTTAAAAATTTGTTAAGATTTTTAATGGTTTCTACGTATCCTTACTTTTATAAGCGGGGGTGCCCGAGAGGCCAAAGGGGACAGGCTTAGGACCTGTTGACGCAGGTCTACCAGGGTTCAAATCCCTGCTCCCGCATTTTAACAATTTTTTATTTTTATATATTCTGCCGGGGTAGGGTAGGTGGTCATCCTCCGGGACTGTGGATCCCGGGACTCGGGTTCGAATCTCGGCCCCGGCCCCATTTATACATTTTTTCTAGTTTTTTTTTAATTTCTTCAGTACTTTTCATATGCTCTCGCATTGTTTTTATATACTTGTTTTTAATTAAATTATTAATAGTACGGTGTTATTATGGCTAAAAAAGGGTCTGCAGAAGAAAGAGATTTGGTGCACAAGCTTTGGGAAAGAGGTTTTGCTGCTATGAGGGCTCCAGCATCTGGTGGGGCTACTAAAAATCCATTACCTGATGTAGTTGCTGGAAATGGTAAATTATATTTGGCTATTGAAGTTAAGACAACTACTAAGGATAAGGTATACATTGATGAACCTCAAATAAATGCGCTTTGTGAATTTTCAAATATATTCGGCGCCAAACCATACATCGGTGTCAGATTTAAGTATACAAAATGGCTATTTTTGGAGCCAAGTAACACTCCGCGTACACGTAACGGTAATTATAAAGTTGAAAAGGATTATGCATTGGAAAAAGGATTTGAAATTGATGAGATAGCAGGAACCGATATTCAAATGAAGTTTTAATCAGAGGGTAATCTTTATATATCATTAAATTATATCTATTATAGTATATTGTATGGGGTTATGGTGTAACCTGGCATCATCTGGGACTCCAGTTGTCTTTGAAGAAATATACGCGTAACTGAACAGTATCCGTTGTG
>NZ_CAMVEE010000045.1 GCF_947166415.1 uncultured Methanobrevibacter sp.
GATCGGTATCAGTAGCTCTTGCAACCATTTCTGCGAATTTTTGTTTTTCAGCATTGGATAATGTACTTAATTGAATAATTTTAGACAATAAGGACAAATCCTTACATGTGTGGTGACAACAGGAAACATCGTATTGGATAACTTGCCTGATATACTCATCGGCTAAAGCCTGAAGTGTAGACATGTCCGCATCCCAAGTTCCTTGGTCAGCCATAAACAGCATCCAATCGATTGAAGACTGCAAACCTGCTGAAGATGATGCGTCCGCATATTGAGCCGCATACAATAAAACATGAGATACTTGAGTACCTAATGATTTACTTACTTTTTCACCAGCCAATGTTGCTGAACAATACCAGTTTTGAATTCTTGAAGCATATGCATTCATTCCAGATGCCCCTCCAGTAATAAGTGGCATATAATATTCTGGGTTTGTAAGCATAGTTCTAGTTTCAAACTCCATTTCTTCCAAAAAGGTTTTGGCAATGTATTTATTTCTAACTCTTATATCAACAAATGCTGTATCCGGACCCTCTTTTCCGGATTGATTTTGCAATACTCTAGCAGCATTCAACATACCGCCAAACCAGTCATAATAATCATCTGAATCGAATAATCTCCAAGTACTATCAAAGTTTTGAGTAATCAAATCTGTCTTATTAAGCAGATATATGAAATTATCTTTTTGATTGTTAATTACAATGTTACCCTTTTCATCAATAGTCCATGAGAATGAAACTTTTGAAAGATAAATGTTCAAAGCCTGTTCACCTAAAGTCTCAATGTCCCAATCAGCAGTATTCGGAATGAGATTAGACATACCTGTTCCTTCCAAGATATTACCCGGAAGACCGAATAGTCTATCAAGAGTCGGGTTTTCCAAATAATGTTTAAGGATGTAGTTCTCATCGGCTGTTTCGCCATCGGCAAATGCTGCCAATTTGGTTGCAGTAACCATCCAATTAATCCAATCTTTATTACTTGTTACAATACTTGCAAATACATCAATCCTAGGTCTGTTAACAATAGAACCATTAGATAATTTAACTTTCAAATCGCTTAACGGAAGCATTTCAACACCAACGACTTTTCCGTTAGATGTCCAGACAGGTTTGCATCCCATGAAATATAGGAATTCGGCAACACCAATTCCTTCTGTCCTTGAAATTTCAGTACCCCATAAGATTAATGAAGTCAATTCCGGCCATTTTCCATGCTTTTCATAATATTGTGAAAGCAGCAAATCGACAATGTTAATTGCTGATTCGTAAGCTGTCTCTGAAGGCATTCTTGTTGGGTCAGACGCATATCCGCTGTAACCTGTTGGAATTGAATCACCATATGAAGGATCAGCAAATAAACCCGGCTTCACATATCCACCTTCAAGAGCTGTTAAAATAGCATTCCATTCATTATTGTTTTGAATGTTAACTATGACCTGCTCACAGTACAATGTAGCATTATATAGTAAAGAATTGACAGGAATACTGTATTTTTGAGTTAATTCAGCAATGGAACTGCCGTTAACTAAATCTGTGATATAATTTTTCAAGAAACCTTTAATTTCATCATATTCAGTTAAACGGTCCAAATTACCGTCAATATCTTCATAAAAATTTAAACCTGCAAATTCAGGGTATAAAAATTCCATGATATAATTATAGATTTTTGTTTGAGATGCTGAAATTGTAACAACTTCTTCAATGAGTTCCTTGCCTGATAAAATTTTACCTAATGAATGCAATCCATAAGTGATGAAATCATGCTCCATGCCTTCAAGGTAAAGGTGCAAATCATCAATCCATTCGCTGAATGTTTCAGTTTTATTATCAAACTCTCTAAAACCTAATTCAGGTGCTAACTTAATAATTTTCTCTTTGTAAGCGTTAGCATTTGATGTTACATTAAGTTTGACCTGGTCCTTATAGTATGCGATATAATTGTTTAACACTGTATAGTTTCCATACAATCCTGAAGAAACCATCGCAGGAGTCATGTGAGTAATTAACAAAGCTGCAATTCTATCACGAGCAACCATTGCTTCTCCAGGGTTTGAAACAATATAAGGATATATTGTTGGATTTAAAGTTAATTCAAATGTCCAGTCTCCCTCAAGAGAACCTAAATTTGTACCCGGCAACCATTCAAGAGTTCCGTGGGTTCCCATGTTAACAATCGCATTGACCTTTGCAACTTGATCTAACCACTTGTAATATGCAACATAATATTGAGTAGGTGGTAAAGTTAAATCGTGGTAATTTTCAACACTTACTTCTTCCCAACCTCTACTTGGCTGGAATGTGACGAATACTTTTCCAAACCAAATTCCAGGAACGACCATATACTGCTCTTCGGATCCGGAATATACCATTGATGGACCTAAACCTGAACCCCACTTATCGGTCATGTTCCTAACCAAGTCCTGAGGCAAATCTTTAATGAGATTTCTGAAATCCCTTGTAGAAATAAGCTGATTATGCGCTACCAAATTATCCCAATTAGTTTCAACATATTCTCTAAGTAAACCTGAAGCCCAAGATCCTTTATTACCCATTTTGAATACGATTTCTTCAAATTCTTTAATAGACATCAAATCATCTGCATCACATCCGATATCGTAACCTTGTTCATATAACTTAAGAATCAAATCATATGTAGACGAAATTACATCCAAATAAGATGCACCGATTTCTGCTTTTCCAGGCGGATAATTATACAATACAATAGCTATGGTTTTATCTGAATTATTTAAATCTTTTAAATCAGCCCATCCACAGCTTAATTTGGCCATTTTATCTACACCAGATTGAATTACATGAGTATCACCAGCATCATCGACATAAGATAAAATGATTGGGCCGAATACCCCTTCGAAACTAGGGAAAGTCACTGCATAAGTCCATTCAATTTGAGGACCGAGTTCACTATTGTAACTGTATTCTGAGATTTCATTTACACCTTTAAGAATTTCCAAATCTATTTCAGATAAATCAGATTCTGCAGATCCATTCGCATAACTTAAGGACCAACTATATAATGAGGTAATTGTTGATATTCCAATTTCAGAAGCATTATTGACATTGTTCAATATAGAAGCCATTGAAGGGGCTGTACTTGTTTTGAAAATATTGAAAGCCAGCCTGCCATTTGATTCATAGCTTCTTATCAGTGAATCGACAACGTCCCCACCACAATAATAGGTAGCAATAGCTATGAGTTTTTTATCTGGGTCAAATTTAGTTCTTAAATCGTTTTCAAATCTTTTGAATAAAGCTGTTGGGTTTAATTCATGCTCTACCCAATATTGGAATTCATCGGCCATCCAATTTAAACTTCCGTCTGAAGTTTTGGTATAGCCAGGATTTTCATTAATCCATTGATGAATCTGCTCAGGTTCGGGTACAAGAGTATATGCACCGAGATCAGGATGGTAAAAACCACAATCAGGACTCATTAAAGGAATTCCATCACTAGTTAAAGTAGGATTTGAATATTTGTTTGGATTAATTAAATGACGAACATAATCAAAATAATTTCTCATGTTTTTGATTAAAACATCTGAATCTTTAATGTCTTCTGCTTGGAAGTAAGAACCAATATAAGTATTTTCAAGTGTATCGAATGTATTGTTAGCTGAATTTGCACCGACGATGTGTATACCAGTTGAATTTAACAGTTCCTGAGAATATACACCGAATGTGTATGCAACATTATAGTTAATGTTGGCCGGAGAATATTTCAACATGCTTTTGAGATACGCTGGGCTAAACCTGTTATATGCGGAATTGTCCGCAAACATGTCAATATGGATAAATTTAGCATGATCCGCTAGCCATGCCCTTGACTCATCAAAATTGGTTGTACTGATAAACGCCACCCTTTTAGACATGTTCATCAACAAGTCAACTTTCTCATTGTGAGAAGTGTAATCCACTAACAGCAGTATGTCCGGAATGAACATCACATTGTCAATCTTGACAGCACCGGAAGTCTTGGTAAAATCAACAGAACCTAAATTTTTAGGCTCATAAGTTGAATAGCTCACTTCCACAGTATATTTTTTGGATCCCAAATTCTTAATTACGGCAATTCCCTTGGAATTGGTTTTTGCGGAAATCACATTATTTGAAGAATCATATACTTTAACGATAGCACCAGATAAATCAACACCGTCTTCTGTCCAAGTTTTTCCTGTTTTATTATATGAATCCATTACATGAACCGTAATCTGATTACCTGCTTCCAGAACCGAATCTCCATTTGAAGCGGCCAGAATTTCATCATCTTGAGATCCATCGTCAAGCTCTTGAACATCAAACGCCAATGCATCTTCCTGAATTACTCCACCATTATCATCCGCACTAATTACATCGGATACAGTAGCATTATCTTCTGCAAACGCACAGCTTACCGAAAATAGCACTACAAGCAAAATAATTAATGTAAATAGCTTCTTACTTAACTTTATCGTGCTTTTCACCTCCTCTCAAGTTATACTAACAAATATAATATAAGCATTATATCTATTATATTAAATTTAATTTGAAAACATATAAAATTAACTAAAATTAAAGTGGAATTAAAATTTTTCCAATGCAAAATAAGATATATTTAAATACTTGAATATCTAAATAGAATTTGCTATTATATAAAGGTGATAATATGCGTAAAATTACTATTGGTATGGTTATTTTATCTATAATCTTAATAGGAATGGTTATACCAGCAGGTTTCTCAGGTGAAGTAAATTCACATGTAATTACCTACGGTGAAACCACACATGCAAATGCAAACTACAAGGCAGACGTTGATGCCTTTTTTAAGGAACAAAGTAATTTGAATTTAAATAATGTGGCTGAAAAAATCATTACCGCTTCAGACGTTAACAAGATTTCAAGTACAATCACTGGAAAAACCTACGGTTCTGACCAAATCTTTTCATCAGCACTTCTTGATTTGACTGAAAACGATAATTTGGAAGTCAGTGTAGATACATCAAAAATTACAACAATAACCGGCGATATGTACATCTCAGCACTAAAATCATCAGGAATTAAAAGTGGGCATGTCTATGTAACAAGCCCCGTAACAGCTACTGGAGAATCCGCGCTTGCAGGAATCATGAGCTCCTATGAAGAAGCTACAGATGTAAAAATCCCAGAACCTGTAAAAGAAGCTGCCAACAAGGAAATTTACACCCAAGCAGAAATTGTAAACACTTCAAATGTCAGCTCTGATGAATTATCAAATTTGGTGAAAGATGTAAAAGAAACCGTTAAAGAGAAAAACATCACTGATCATCAAACCATAGTAGTGATTATCAACAACTACACAACAATCAACAACATTAACTTGACACATGCTGATGTTGAAAAACTTGCAGACGCTATCGCACAAACCCAAAACGCTCAAGGCGATGCAAAAGAACTTGAAACCCAACTATCTGATGTGTTAAACAGTACTGACATTTCAAATGCAACTAACACTAATGATGGTGAAGGAATATTAGGCGGATTGTTCGGCTAATATTCCCCCATTATTTTTTCATTTTAAACTCTTTTTTTCTTTTTTCCAAAATATTAATTAGATAATATTTAATATATTAATAATTAATGAAATGGAAAATAGGCAATGTTGAAATAGATAACCAAGTCGTTTTAGCGCCAATGGCCGGAATCTGTGATTCAGCATTTAGAACAATTGTCAAATCAATGGGGTGTGGACTTATTGAAACTGAAATGGTGTCCAACAAGGCAATCATGAACGACAATGAAAGAACAAAAAAGATGCTTTACATGACAGATATGGAAAGGCCGATATCACAACAGATTTTTGGCTGCGAAGTGGAGTCATTTAGAATTGCCGCCAAATATATCTATGATAATATGCATCCGGATATCATTGACATAAATATGGGATGCCCAGTTACCAAAGTCGCCATCAAATCCAAAGCAGGAAGTGCCCTGCTTAAAAGTCCATCAAAAGTCAGAAAAATTGTAGAAACTGTTGTAGACACTGTTCCCATACCAGTTACAGTTAAAATTAGAAGCGGATGGGATGAAAACAGCATAAACGCTTTAGAAATAGCCGAGATTGTTGAGGATGCAGGTGCAAGTGCAATAGCTGTTCACCCACGTACTCGAACCCAAAGATATGATGTCAAAGCAGACTGGTCAATTATTCGTCAAGTAAAAAAAATCTTATCAATTCCAGTTATAGGAAACGGAGATATATGGTCTTGTTATGATGCAAAAAGAATGATAGATGAAACAGGATGCGATGCAATAATGATTGGAAGGGCTGCAAGAGGAAATCCTTGGCTGATAAAACAATGCATTGACTATTTGGACCATGGAATTGAACCTGAAAGGGTCACCGGAGCTGAAAAAATAGCTATGATAAAAAGACATGCGGAACTGCTTATGGAAAATAGGGATGAAGAGATAGCTATCCATAAAATGAGAACACATACTGCATATTATTTGAAAAATCTATACAGAAGCGTTGAGATAAAACCGAAACTCTTTAAGATAAATACAAAAGAGGAACTCTTCGAATTATTAGATGAATATTCAAAAATCCTTAAAGACTAGCTATTTATATTTTGAATAACAAAACCTAAACCATGAATGGGCAAACCAAAAAAGAAAGAATTTTTTATTACGACCTTCTAAGGGCATTCGCTATTTTTTGCATTCTTGCTTGCCACATTTTTGCGCAATACGTTAATAAAACAGATATTTTTGCTACAAAATTCTGGTATTACGCTTTGTTTTTAAATTGCTTACGTGACATTGGAGTTCCCCTTTTCGTTGTCCTTAGCGGAAGTCTGCTTTTGGATAGAAAGGAGACTTTAATAAAATTCGCTAAAAAAAGGCTTACAAGAGTAGTCATTCCCTATCTGTTTTGGGGGATTATCTTCATACTGGCATTCTCATTTATATTTAACAAAGGGTCCATAATAGATATTGCCTCAAACGTATTTAGCATTGCCCCAAAAGGAACTGCCAATTTCTTTTGGTTTGTGCCTATGATTTTGGTAACATATGCCATAATTTTTATGATAAACAAGCTAAACGAATACAATAGCATTACATTAAAAATATGTCTGATTTTAAGTTTAATTGGAATAATTTTAATCAATTTGAAATATTTGCCAATGACAAAACCTATTTATTATTTATACTACTCAATTTTTGCCATAATTGGATATTACCTATCTAATGTGGATTTATCAGGCAATAAGTATTTCAGCCTTAGCGATAAAAAGCTAATGATAATATTTTTAGTGTTTTCAATTTTATTATACGCAGTTCAGGTCTTGACAAATGCAAGTATGTGCCTTGAATTGCATAAATTTAAAACAATTTCTCAATTTCATTTATTGAATATTATTGTTGTATGCTGCATATTTTTATTCTTCAGATACTTCCAAGCGAATGGAGGCAAAATATACAGTTTTGTAAAAAAAGATCCTGTTTTAAAAATAATCTATTCAATCAGCATTTGCAGTTATGGAATTTACTTATGCCATATCGTAATAAGGGAAATGCTGTTGAACTTCGTCCTATACCCAATCAAAGGTTCAATGGGAATAACCCTGTTCAGCACAATTACCCTGATATTGACATTTCTCACATCATGGCTATTGATTGCTATCTTAAGCAGAATCCCTGTTTTGGATATGTTGAGCGGCAGGGTAATCTAAATCATTTTCCTTAACTCGGCAAGGTTTTTTTCAATAAAAATCCCTATGTTGCGGATTGGCCAATATCTTATACTGCTTTTTGTTTGTTATTCTATGAGCTTCATGCATCAAAGCCTGTAACTCGGCAATATCACTATTCAATAGAATTTCAAACTTGTTTCTTTGCTCATCGGTTAACGAACCGATGTATGATTGGATGCTGGACCTGAACTTGTCCACAATATTTGAATTCTTTTTGGCCATACGTTCTAATATGAACGAAGGAGCCAGAGAAAACAAATGCGCATACTCTTCAACATCCTTGATTGTGATTTTTTCCACCATAATTCCACCACATTAACTCCTTGGATAACATGTGATTTTCATGAATGAAATAAATATTAAAAAATTTACATTTGGATTTATCTATCCTATAAGCAATTCAACCATATTTTCAGCACCTATTGTAATGGAAGACAACATCATAATCACAGCAATGGCAAACACGACAATCCAAATTTTCGCATCCCACTTCAAAACTTTAATTCCATCTAAACTATAGATAGGCAATAAGTTAAATGCTGCTAAAAAGCTGTTTACGGAAAAACCTACAGTGCAAATTAAAAATATCAAATGAATAATGATTGAATGTAATGAAAATGGATATATTAAAGCTGCAATGACTATAAATATTAATGCAAGCATCATATTAGCTAGGGGTCCTGCAAGACCTACCTTACCATTTATTTCATCAGTGATTTGACCTGGAAAAGTACGGATTTCGCCTGGAAATGCAAAAACCATTCCAATAAATGCTGTAGCAAATGCAATCAATAATCCTATAGGCCACAACTTAAATTCGGCTTCGCAACCACATTTCATTGCCACAAATTTCTGCCCAATCTCACGCAATATAAATCCTGTGGCCACACCGACGACGACAATTGGAAAAAATGAAATGATTCCATGAGCATCGATTCCAACGCTTGCTATTGCAAAAGAAAATGAGAGCACTACAAGGGCAATCAATAAATCCCTTACTTCATTCCTTGAAAATTCCATCATAATATTAAATATCAACTTCTATGTATAAAATTTTTTTTTCTTTAAGCAAATCGATATTTTATAAAAATAAATATAATAATTAATATTTTGGCCCGTTAAGGTTAATCCACTTAAAATCGTGTGGTTTACCTACCTATCAATAGATAAAGACTACTCCCATTTCTGAAATTTAAAATGTAAAAAGAAAAATATTAAAGAGTCAATGCAAAATAAAATTAATTAGAAAAAAATGTGGTTAAAATGTATCAAATTGATGGAATTAATATTTCAGAATTGAACCCTGACAGAGTTTGCCTTAATTGTGTGCATTGGCAAGCCAATATACAATTAAAAGGTGCTGCGGAAGGAGTTATTTGTCGTTTAGGTAATGGTCACACTAATCCAACGGATAGTTGTAGTCAATTTGAACCTACAAGAACTTCTGATTGCTTACAAAATCCAAATAACTACCATGATAAATCACAAAAATTACTAGTTTTTAAAAGATTCTGAAAAAAATAATGAATAATCAATATTTTTTGGCCTGTTAAGAGTAACCCA
>NZ_CAMVEE010000046.1 GCF_947166415.1 uncultured Methanobrevibacter sp.
TTTCCAAAACCTTGAAAACATTGTTTTCAACTTCAGCATTTATTATTTTAGATTCAATGCCTAAATCTGCTAAATATAAAAGTTCTTTAATCTTTCCAACCATTCCACCAGTTACATCGACATTTGTTGTTCCTTCAAAAGTATCCAGATCATCCAAAGATGAGAACTTGTCGAAAAATTTCGCATCGTCATGTGTTTTAGGATTTTTATTATAGACCCCATCAACATCAGTTCCAAGGATTACCCTGTCCGGATTTAAATTTACTGCCAGATACTGGATAAGCTGATCGCCTGAAATGACGCAGATTTCCAATTCATTGTCCAAGACAACATCCCCATAAATAACCGGAATGAAACCTTTGTTCAAGTATCTTTTAAAGCTATCAAGATTGCCTTCGGTTATCCTTTTGTTTGTTGCTGTCATGAAACTGGAAGCTGGAATTGCAATTACAGGTAAACCCTGTTCAATGAATGCCTTGCAGATATGCATGTTTAATTCTTTTACTGCATTTTGGGTTTCGCAAAATCCAATTCTTTTTTGAGGATATTCGCTTTCATCAAATGCCTCACCAATTTTATATTTTTTAGCTGGCGGATGGCCAAAAGACCCTGCGCCATGAACAATAATCAATTCCTTTGAAGAATTGTCCAAAGAAGACTTTATTTCAGATGCGATTCTTTTGAGGCTTTCAGTATCTACTTCGCTTTCTTTTGAATCCTTATTAGTTAAAATACTTCCGCCAATCTTTAAAATAATCATAAAATCACTTGTAAACCCTTGAAGAAACTCCTTTACGAGTAAAGTTAACCTTTAAAATATTATCATCACGTGAAATGGCCTCCGCCACCTCATCGACTTTGCCAGGACATAATGCAATGATGCTTCCCCCACCACCTGCTCCGGTAGTTTTGGAACCTATTGCACCTGCTTCCCTTGCCGCATATACCATACGGGACAGCTCAACGGTGTTTACTCCCAAAACGTCCAAAAATCCGTGGTTGATATTCATAAGTTCTCCCACCTTATTGAAATCTCTTTTCAAAAGAGCTTGCTTGGCATAATTGGTCAGATTTCCCATTGCAGTGATAACTGGATTGATTATCTTAGGGTTTCTTGTTTTCAGGTTCTTTACGTCCTTAACCATTTTACCAGTATTGCCATGTTTAGTAGTGTATCCTACAAC
The DNA here is from genome assembly GCF_947166415.1 of uncultured Methanobrevibacter sp. Lineage (GTDB taxonomy): Archaea > Methanobacteriota > Methanobacteria > Methanobacteriales > Methanobacteriaceae > Methanocatella. The sequence goes on from NZ_CAMVEE010000046.1 coordinate 1,185, forward strand.
GAACGGCACATTAAAGTTAATATTAATGTGTTCGACTTTTTTATTTCTGGACAGATAAACAAGGCCTCCGTAAGTTGATACTAGTGTATCCAACGGACTGGCTACCCCTTGAACAGCCTGTTCAACCATATGGGCATCATGAGCAAGAGAACTTTTGTTGAAACGGATATTGTGATATCTATACAGTGCTGCAAGTGTTGCTACAGTAACTGCAGCTGATGAACCGAGCCCTGAACCAATAGGTACATTTGATGATAATGTTATGTCAATTGGAGAGTGGTCATGTACTCTATGAAGAGACTCTAAAATATATCTAATAATGCCTGGTTTTCCTTTAGTTAAAATGTATTTCTTTTGACGTGTTAACAATTCAGCTTCAAAACCAATATCAGGAGCTCTGAAAATTGATTTATCAGAATCTGAATCTTTAATTGTAATAAAAGCCCTTTTATTAACTGCCCCTGCTATAGCAGGTTCATCATAAACTACGGAGTGTTCTCCAAATAATATTGCTTTTGCGGGAGCAGAAGCTTTAGCTATCATAAAAATCACCTTACTTAAAAATACCTGAAGCATAACCTACAACTGAGCTCATATCCCCAGTGACATCTCCACTGGTTCTATATGCCAATATTTCACAATTGCTTTTATTAGTTCTTTTAGAAAGTGAAATAGTTGTTATTACTGGACCGTAACCACACATGGTAATGTTGTATTGAACGACTTCTTCAAAGAGTTTGAACTCGTTCATGTCTCCAATATCTTCCAATACAAATCCGTCGACTTTATTTGCCTTTTCCTGATTATTGAAATGGGACAAATCAGTGCTTGCAATTACGCAATATGATTTGTTCAATTTATTTCCTGCTTCGTAAATGGCATTTGCCAAATCTGTTGAAGCTGAAAAGCTTTGTGAACCCATAGTAATCGGAACAATTTTAAAATCATCGGAAAAATATTGTAAGAAAGGCAATTGGACTTCTATGCTGTGTTCATAAAGATGAGCATTGAAATCTGAAGTGGCGATGTCTGATGCAGAAATTATTTCATCTGCAAATTCATCATCCACATCAACATTGCCTAAAGGTGTAATCCACTGTCCTTCATTAAAAACAGAAATTTCCTTACCTAGACCAGTGTGATTGGGACTTAAAATAATAAAAACTTCAGGAAAACCATTTTGAACGATTTGGCAATAGCTATGAGATGCTATTGCACCTGAATATTGATAACCTGCGTGAGGAACCATAACATTGATAGGATAATCACTACCAGTGAATGAATTGAGTTCCGGAATTTCAGAAACTCCAGCCTCATCCAAAAAGCAATCTTCAATTACCTTCTTTAAATCCTCAGGATTGTTGGGATAAAATGATCCGGCAACAGCAGGTCTTCTTAACATGTTTAACTCACTTAAAATTTAAGTTCGAAATCAGTTGCATCAATATCTAAGTCACCGTCTTCAGGAATATCTCCTCTTTCTCTTAAAATTTGTCTTGCAAGTAACCAGTAAACTAAAGCGATAGCTTTTCTACCTTTGTTGTTTACAGGTACAGCAATATCTACAAAACTGAGTAAGTTTTCAGTATCACATAATGCGACAACAGGAATACCGTTTTGTTTGGATTCTAAAATAGCTTGAGAATCAGATCTTGGGTCAGTTACAACAATGATTTTTGGTTCAATGAATTTAGCATAATTTGGGTTGGTTAAAGTACCAGGGATGAATCTACCAGGAATGGTTTTTGCACCGGTAATTTCACCGAATTTTTTAACAGGAGCTTGACCGTATTGTCTGGTAGCCACTACTAAAATGTCATCTGGGTCATATTTTGCTAAAAGTTTTGCAATTTGTCTGATTCTTTCGTCAGTTTTTTGAATGTCTAAAACATATAAACCGTCAGACCTTACTCTGAATATGTATTTTTCCATATCGCTAGTTTTTTGTTGGGTTCCGATATGTAAACCTGCTGCTAAATAATTGTCTAAGTCTATTAAAAGTTCGTCATTTACCATAATTACACCTCTTTTATTTAATCATCATCTTCAATAGTTACACATTCGTTTGGACATACGTCCATACATACTTCACAATAGCTACAGTCTTCAGGGTTGACAATTTCGATTTTGTCACCTTCAAGAACTAAAACTTCCATAGGGCAAACGTCAGCACATTCTGCGCAGTCTGCACCATCACATTTATCATAATCTATAGTTACTTTAGCCATAGAATAATCTCCTAATTAAACTTAAAATGACCCCATTCTTGGATTCGGAAGTTCTTCTTCAATGCGAATCAGCTCGTTTAACTTAGCTATTCTTTCACCGCCAATAGCTCCGGTTTTAATCATCGGAGATGCGAAACCAACAGCCAAATGAGCAATAGTCTCATCAGTAGTTTCACCGGATCTATGTGACACAACAGGAACAATACCGTTTTCCTTTGCCAATTTTACAGTAGCATAGGTTTCGGATAAAGAACCTATTTGATTCGGCTTTATAATAATAGCGTTTGCAGCTTTCATTTCAATGCCTTTTGCCAACAGTTCCTTGTTGGTTACAAACAAATCATCACCACAGATAAGGCATTTGTTTCCAACTTTCTCAGTCAATTGAGCAAATCCGTCGAAGTCAGATTCATCAAATGGGTCTTCTACATAAAACATTTTGTATGTTTCAATGATATCCTTTACGAAATCAATTTGGTCGCCGGTATCTCTTTCGACGCCATCTTGAGCATAAACGTATTTTTGTTTATCAGCATCCCATAATTCGGACGCCGCCATGTCAAGTGAAGGCCTTATTTCAATACCTAACTCATCACCAACCTCTTCGCATGCCTGGGCTTGAATTTCCAGAGCGTTGTCGTTGGTTATATTAGGTACCCATCCTCCTTCATCACCTTTTCCACCAGTGAAATTTGAATCTTTAGTCTGAATTAATTCCTTTAATCTTTTATGAACGGAAGCATTTGCAAAAATTGCATCGCTTACATTTTCCGCACCCACTGGAACAACCAGAAACTCCTGAATGTCCGGTGCATTGGTGCCTGCATGCGCTCCGCCGTTCATCATGTTGCCTAAAGGATACGGCAATTCATTTACCCAATTTCCACCAATGTATTTGTATAATGGCATGTTATAAGAGGAAGCGGCAGCTTTAACTACAGCCATAGAAATAGCTACGGCAGTATTTCCACCAATAGCGGACATGTTGTCTGTTCCATCGATTTCCCTTATCACTTCATCAATGGTAGTGATGTCTTGAGCATCCATACCTATGAGTTCAGAAGCAATGAAATCTTCCATTTCACTTACAACCCTATCAACTCCGCCTTCAGGGAATGATACTACTTCTCTTGAACCAGTACTAGCCCCACTTGGTGCAGCAGCTCTACCTGAACCATTCCATGTAAGTACATCCACTTCAATGGTAGGATTTCCTCTGCTGTCCAAAATCTTGCGAACTTGGACGTCTTCTATTATACTATCCAAAAAAAACACCTCAGTGCCCTTTAATTTATTACCATATAATCTATACTCTTTAAAAAATCAGTAAGTTTCTTTATAGAGTTATTATGGTATTTTTTATTTTTTTTAAATAAATTATAAGAATAAATAGGTAAACTATTTATTCATCTCTAATTACATCTAATGGTAAAACTCCAGCTTTTAGTTCTTCGTAAGCTATGTCAATTGGATCTAAAGAGTCCTTGATTTCAACCAATGGTTTGGCTCCCATAGATATTTGAATTGCTCTAGCTCCAAGAATTCTAGCTCTTTCAAACCTTGTCAATTTTTTTTCAACATTCATGAATATTACTTCCATTTTTAGGCATATATTTTACCAAGATTAATATTTTATAATAAAATATCCCTACACTTTGTAAAATCTATTCCCAAGTTTCAACATGAGAAATTAACATTCTTCTACAACAGTATCTAGTTAAACCTAAGTCATCTAAGACATCTTTTGACTTTTCACCTGCTGCTACTCTTTTGTTATATTCATCAAAGTAAGCAGAAACAGGTTTTCCGCAACTTAAGCATCTTATAGGAATCATTTATACCATCTTTTTTAATTTATATAAAAATATAAAAGTACAGAGTATTTATCTGTAACTTTTTTGTTTACGTGCTCTTGCTCCAGGACCACCGTATTTTTTAGGTTCGGAACGTCTTGGGTCACCTACTAACATGGTTCTGTCATATTGGATGAATTTTTCTTTTAAATCCATGTCTTGAGACCATTGTACGAGTCCTTTAGCAATTACCATACGTGCAGCTTCAGCTTGACCCATTACTCCACCACCAATAACGCGGATGTTAATATCCACTTGGTTAGCTAAATCGCCAGCTAAAATTAATGGTTCTTGTAATTTTAAGTTAGCAAGCTCTGGAGAGTAGAGTTCTAAAGGAATTCTGTTGATTCTAACTTTACCTGTTCCTTCTTGAACAGTACCTCTTGCGATAGCTGTTTTACGTTTTCCACTTGTATGAATAACTTTAACCATAATCACACATCCTTATATCTAAAAGGTAGCTCCTAAAAGTTTGGAGATTTCTCCTAACTCAATACCTTTTTTAATATTCTTGTATTCTGCTTCAGGAACTGAAGTGAGTTCAGCATCAGCGTATTCAGCTGGTACACCAACAAAAGCTTTTAAGCCTTTGTAAGCTGTTTTACCTTTAGCTTTTTTGAAAGGTAACATTCCTCTTACAGTTCTTCTAAATATGTCATCAGGTCTTCTAGGATATTTAGGACCTAAGTCACGAGGGTTGGAAATACTTGCCCTGTCAACTCTTTGTTTGTATTTAGCATAAGCCCAATCCTTGTTTCCAGTTAACATAATTTTTTCAGCATTGAGAATTACTACTTCTTCGCCTTCTAAAAGATTTTTACTAGTTACACTAGCTAATCTTCCTAAAACGCATCCTTCTCCATCAATAATCATAATAACACCCTACTTATTCTATGATCCTAATGTTTGATCCTTTAGGATTTGATTCGATTATCTCATCAATTGAGATGCATTCTCCACCAGCACTTTCGATTTTTTCTTGTGCTTTAGCTGAGAATTTTAATGCTACTACATCTACTTTTTCTGTTAAATCACCATTTGATAAAACCTTACCAGGCACTAAAATAGTTTCGCCTGCTTCAGCATGTCTTGCAATATCGGACAAGTTTACTTCAGCGGTTCTTCTATTGGACCTTGAAAGTCTGCCTGCAACATCTTTCCAAATAGCTGCATCTTCACTTTTTGATTTTTTATTAAGTTTATTAATAAGTTCGATAAGGTTAGGATTAGTTTTGATAATTTTCTTAACCATTATTAACTTCCTCCTTCTTCACTAAATCTGATAAATTTATCTGCTTTTTCACCTAATTTGTCACAAGCTTTTAATAAAACTTCTTTAGGAGGCATTGATCCATCAGTTTCGATTCTAAATATGAAATCATTTTCACGATACCCTACATTAATGTAACCGTTAGTGGAAGCCCTTACACAGCTTTTACACATAGCACAGTTTTCAATGTCTAAGACTTTAATGTGTTTTGACCTTCTGTCAGATTTTAAAACACCTCTTGGACATGCAGATGCACAGTCGTAATCAACCTCTTTTTCGTCATCGAAGGTGATTTCAGGATACTGTTTGTATGCACATACAGTGGTTGGCATCCATTTAGCATGTTCTTTTCCATATCCAACTTTTGCAACAGCTTCAATGTCAATTACTTCATCTTTTTTAAGTTTTACTAAAGGAATGGTATCGTATACTGGTTTAATTGTTTCGTCTGAAGATATTAAATCCTTAGAATAAACTACTTTAGGTCCGACTTCATTTAATTTGAAAACAACACCTTTTTTAAGATTGTCAGCCCAGGTTTCGTTTTCTTCATCGTATTCCCAGCCTTCATCTTCAGGTAAAGGTAAGCCTTCAATTGCTTCAAGATTAGAAACTAAAGGAGTTAAACCAAGCCTATGAGCTAGTACCTCGTTAAACATAGCAGAGTCATTTCTTACAATGTTAACATCTTCAATAGCTATTTTAGGTACATTTACCATTGCACATCTTCTAATAGCATTCATAAATGGTACTTCAGCATCACGAACAATGAATACAATTTCATCATCGCTTTGACTTTTAACTTCTATCTTCATATTAAACCCTTCCACTTAGACTCTTCTTCCTCTTTTACCACCAGGTCTTCCAGTACCGTCGTGAGGAATAGGAGTGATATCTTCTATCTTACCTATTTTAATTCCAGCTCTTGCTAAAGCACGGATAGTTGCTTGTGCACCAGGTCCTGGACTTCTAGGTCCGTTTCCACCAGGAGCTCTTACTTTAATATGTAATCCTACAAATCCTTTTTCTTTAGCATCATCAGCTATTCTAGTTGCTGCAGCCATAGCTGCGAAAGGTGAAGCTTGTTGTCTGTCTGCACGAACAACTCTTCCACCAGACCATTGTGAAATGGTTTCAGCACCAGTAATATCTGTTACAGTAATAATAGTGTTATTAAATGATGAGTAAATATTAGCTATACCCCATTTTTCATCTTTTGCCATAGTTACACCCTTTATTCTTCTGTATTAGCTTTATTATCCTTTGCTTTGTTATACTCTTCAATTTGTTTAGCTACAGGTGAAGAACGATAGAAACCTATTTCATCTTCTTGACCTTTCAATACTACATAACTTGGTGAATTGATTTTTTTACCGTTTAAAGTTATGTGACCGTGTACAACAAACATTCTTGCTTCTTTAGGAGTACGAGCTAAACCTTTTTTGTATACAATAGTTTGTAATCTTCTTCTTAAGATGTCTTCAACGTTTAAGTCGAGGATATCTTCAAGTGCAGCGTCTTCAGGCAAAACACCGGTTCTAGCTAAGTGTCCTAATAATTCTAATTTTTCTTCTACCATCTGATCAGCAGCAAAACCAAGTAAGTATCTTGCTTCCCTACTGTATCTTCTGACTAAAGTATCGGCTTTCCAAATCTCTTTTTTGTTTTTTAAACCGTATTTAGTCATTAATTTATTTTCGTTTTTGATTCTTTCCGCATTCCAAGGATGAGGTGGTGTATTATACTTTTTCCTTGATTTTCTAGGTTGTCCCATTAAAACATCTCCTTAATAAAATTGAATTTAATATAATTAATGTTTTTTAAAAAAAGTTCTGCGTCTATCCGCGACGTTTTACACCAACTGAAGAACTTTTTCTGAAAGTAGATTTGGTTCTTTGACCTCTAACAGGTAAACCAACTTC
>NZ_CAMVEE010000047.1 GCF_947166415.1 uncultured Methanobrevibacter sp.
TGGTACTTCTTCTTGTGTTTTCAAAATTTCAAATTCGCTTTTGGTATAATTATGCTTGGAATATTTATGACCATGGATAATACTATTATTTCTTGGTTCGGTTTTATTGATATTATTATATTCGTTATCTAAAGTAAATTTAGGAGATAATTTTAATAATTCTTTTTTTTTAAGACTTGGTTCAGTATATTTAGCCAATTCTTTACTTACAGGAATTGATACAGATTTTTTGATTGGAATATTTAAATGATTTATAGTTTGAGTACTTATGGTACTTTCGTTGGTTTTTTTATTGGTTATATTATTTAGTCCATTTGGAATATTATTTTTAATGCTTTCTATTCGGTTATTGTTCATTATAAGTATCAGCCTGATTATCACTGAAAGTGCATTTTACAGCATTTACTGCAGAAAGTTTAGGCTTTTTGGAATATTTGAATCCATATATTGCTCCTCCACGATTTTTTGCAACGTTTTGTGTGAAAACACATTTTTCAATTGAACCTTTGTAGTACTTTACAGTACTTTTCCAGTTGCCATTTTTATCATAACTACCTGACAGTTCATGGAATCTGAAATAAACTGCACCACCGTAGATTGAAGCCTTATTTTTAGTGAATTTGGAGTTTTTAAGATATAAGTTTTTGGCAGCATACACTGCACCACCCACTTGATCAGCCTTATTTGAAGTGAAAGTAGATGAATCTATGTTAATGTGGGAAAATGCATAAATTGCACCACCTGCACGTCCTAATGCAACATTGTTTGTGAATTTGCAGTTGCTTATCTTATCAGTGCCAAATTTAATGGAAACATCATTCAATAAAGCGGAAATGATTTCATTTTCATTGACAAAGCTTACAATATCGTTTAGATTGAAATTCAGTTTATTGAGATAAGCACTCATATTCTTAACATAGGAATCAACAAGCTTAAGCTCTGAGTTGACATTTTTAACATGTGCAGCGATAGCCTTAAGCTCGGAATTCATATTTGCAATACTATTCTTCATGCTGACAAAATATGAAGCGAGGTTCCCAAGATTAAAATCACCGCTTAAAATATTTAAGCTCATGTTCATGACATTGGACTTCATGCTTTTGAGATGGGAAACAATAATCGGGTCGCTATTATTGACATATGCGCTGAACTCATCAATATATGCACTGATGTTATCGACAAGAGAAGCCATACCCACAAGATAATCAATAACCTTGATGTCAGTGCCGTTCATGATTTGAATTTTGCTATCCAAATTCAGGGAGAAAATTGCACCTCCACTGCCATTAGCAGTATTCTTATTGAAATTGCTATTTTTGCAGTTTAAAGATCCTACAGAACAGATTGCACCGGCAGTGGTGTCGGCATAATTCTTTTCAAAGACACATTTGTTAACTGTCAAATCTGCAAAATTCAATATTGCTCCTCCATAAAACTTTGTGAAACCGTTTTTAAAGACTATATTGTTTAAAGTAATCTTATTGTTTTCCCCAATGCCAAATAAGGTAAATAAAATTCTTGATTTTGACAATCCGTTTAATGTATGGCCATTTCCATTAATGGTCAAATTTTTAGCAATAAGAATTCCATGAGGGTTGTTGAACGCATTATCATAACTGTAATCCTTTTCTAAAGTTATTGTAGCACCATCAAGAGCACCATCAATTAGATTCTGTAATTCAGTGAATGTTCCTTTATCACTAGTGGAAATCAAATCATCTTGAGATGCAGTTATTACCTCCTCGTCACTGCTGGAAATAATATCGCCCTGGGATGCAGCGATTATCTCTTCATTAACCTCATTGACTTGATTTTCATAAGTAGCTATCCCAGTATCATTAGCATCACTTGCTACAACGCAGGAAATGCTGAATAATATGCAACAAAGCAATATTGTAAAAACAACTACATTTCTTTTAAAATTCATGTGAAAACTCCTTATCATTTAAAATCATATACTATTTTTATTTTATGAGTATATATTTGTTAGGTGAAATAATGAAAAAAAGATAGTTTTGGCCAAATATGAAAATAGTTTTATATTAATTTAATAAAATATATACTATGAAGGTTAATATTTGAGTATTAATTATTATTTAATATTTTAATGGATTATGACTAATTAAAGAAAACAAACACATGCTTTTGATTAGTAAATTTCCAAATATTTAATTCTTCTTAATAGTTTAAATAAAAACAGAGGTTTTAAATGAGCAGGAAAGATATTGGCAAAATTGCTGAATTAATGAAAAATGATTTTAAAAGTGCATTTGCCAACCCAATCGTGACACTATTATTAATTGGGATAGTTATTCTGCCTTCACTTTACGCGCTTATCAATGTTGAAGCGTGCTGGGACCCTTATGAGAAAACGGACAATGTGCCGTTTGCAATAGCGAACCTGGATAAGGGAGCTGATTTTGAAGGCACTAAGCTAAATATTGGGAATGAACTTGTTAAAGATTTAAAAAACAATTCAAAATTTGATTGGACATTTGTAACGGAAGATGAACTGCGAAAAGGAGTTAATGACGGAAGCTATTATGCTGGAATCGTAATACCCAAAAATCTGAGTGAGAATATCGTTTCGATTGCAGGCGATGACCCGAAACAGGCAAAACTTGAATATGTCGTGAACATTAAGGCAAATCCTGTTGCTAACAGATTGACTGATGCGGGCGCTAATGCAATATATACTTCGCTTAATGCAAAAATCGTTGAAATTATAAACCTTGCAGCATATGGTAAACTCGGAGAACTGCAATCAGGTCTTGCTTCAGGAGCCAGCCAACTGTCAAGCGGAGGGGCTCAACTTCAATCTGGCGCATCACAGGTATCTTCAGGAGCTGCCCAGGTATCTTCAGGAGCCAGCCAAATTGACAATGCGTCAAAAACGATTGACGGATATTCATCACAAATTCAGGAAGGAGCGAATACCGCAAGCAGCGCTGCAGAAACAATTCAAGAGGGCTCAGAAGAAATTCAAGGGTCAGTGGATCCATCATTAATGCCTGACGGACCTGTAAAAGATTATGCACAAGGAAATGTTGAACTTGCAAACGGCAGCAGCGAACTTGCCAAAGGTTCAGCAGAACTTGCAGAAAAATCTAGTGAACTGGCACAAGGATCTGCAGAACTTGCAGAAAAATCAGGAGAACTGGCACAAGGGTCAGTGAGCCTTGCAGCAGGTGCAGAATTACTTTCAAATGCGGCTGCACAAGCATTATTCACAGCATCATCAGGATTAGCATCATCCGCAGATTCACTTTCAGCAATAACCGGAATCAATGAAACCCTGCTCGGAGATTATTTCTTCGCACCAATAAAATTAGACAGGCATGAAGTATTTCCAGTCCCTGATTACGGATCTGCAGTAGCACCATTCTACATCGTATTGTCAATGTGGGTCGGAGCTTTGATTACCTGCGTTCTTATTGAGCCGAAATCAAGTGTAGGAACTCCATATTCCCCATTTGAGATGTATACCGGAAAACTTTTAATTTATATAATTTTAAGTATACTTCAAGCATCCGTGACCCTTATTGGAGCATTACTTTTAGGTGTTTATGTCAGCAATTACCTTCTGTTTATATTATCGGCAATATTGGTATCGGTAGTCTTTATGATTTTAATATATTCCATAATTTCCGCCGTAGGTACTGTCGGAAAAGGTGTTGCCGTGCTTCTTTTGGTATTCCAAATATCCGGAACCGGAGGAATCTATCCAATTGAAATCATGCCTAAATTGTTCGAAACAATTAGCCTATATCTGCCAATGACTTATGGAATTTCATTAGTGCGTGAAGCACAGCTTGGAGTGGTCTGGTCAAATTATTGGCCTAGTTTGATTATTCTTTTAGCTATCGGTATCGTTACAGTCATCATATGTCTGATTATTAAGGAAAAAGCAGATGAGGCATCACATTACTTTGAAGAAAAATTAGAAGAAAGTGACTTGTTTTAGAAGTTGTTTATCAACTTCTACTATTTTTATTTTTTTTACAGATCCAAAACATCCCTGTCAGGGTCAGCATTTTTGAAGAGATTTATCTTAACATCGCTACGCCAGGTGAATTTCAAAAGCCCCGCATGGATTATCTCCAAATCATCATCCGAAAACCCATCCAAATAGTAGATTTTGCCCCTATGGCCGACATTCATCAAAAACCTAATAAGATGCCTGTAAACCATGATAGAAAAGGGTTTATAAACCACGATATCATCGTTAATGTATTCAACTAACTTTTCAATTTCAAAAATGTCAGGAGTCAACACTTCAACATCACAGTTCGGGAACTTTTCCTGGATAATTGTTTCATAATCCACAGTATCACCTATTAATTAAATATTAGTTTATTCAATATTAAGATTATGGCAAACAAAAATGTGGAGTTAATGAGGGGAGAACCTGAAAAGGCTGTTAAAAAGCTAGCCATTCCAATCATGATTTCAATGATTTTAACCGCATTGTACAATATAGTTGACGGAATATGGGTAGCTGGACTTGGACCGACAGCAATTGCAGGAATAGGATTTGTAACACCTATATTTATGGTGTTGAATGGAGCGAGCGTGGGACTTGGAAACGGTGCAACAAGTAGTATCTCAAGATTTATTGGGGCAAAAAATCGTGAAATGGCCACCAAATCAGCAACGCAATCATTGTTTATATTTTTAGTGGCATCAATTGTATTGACAATCGTTTTTATAATAATACAGGAGCCCTTGCTTAGAAGCTATGGCGCTACCGGACAAACATTGAATGAAGCAGTTGCTTATGCCACACCATTATTCTTAGGTTTGGTTGGTCTGATGTTTGGAAATGGTTGCAGCGGAATCCTTCGTGGCGAAGGGGACATGAAACGTGCAATGTATGTTGTTGTGGCCACTGTCATTCTGAATGCAACCCTTGATCCGATATTCATATATACATTCGGATTAGGTTCAGCCGGTGCATCACTTGCAACAGTAGTCAGCTCCGCCATTTCAGCAATAATAATCCTATACTGGATTTTAATCAAAAAGGACACATACATTGATGTTAGCCTTAAAAACTTTAAATTCGACTCAAAATTATCAAAAGACATCCTTAAGGTAGGAATCCCATCTGCACTGGATATGCTCATTATGGCAATTGCAATGTCAATTTATTTGATTGTGATAGCAATTATTGGCGGAGACTACGGAATCGCCACATTCACCTCAGGACAGAGATTGTACCTATTTGCAATAATGCCTCTAACAGCAATCGGGTCTGCAGTTATTGCAGTATCCGGAAGTGCTTATGGTGCAAAAAATGGAGATTACCTGTCAAGAACACACAAATATGGTGCTAAATTTGGTCTCGCTTTAGGAACTGCAATAACATTAATTCTAGTAATATTTGCTACACCCCTAGCTACAATTTTTGCATATACTCCTGAAACCGCAAGTTTAGTGCCTGGAATTGTAGAGTACCTCCAAATCGTATGCCCATGTCTAATTTTAACAGGAATCGGAATTCCTTCAAGCTTTTTCTATCAGGGAATCGGAAAAGGAATTTACAGCTTGATGTTTACGATACTGAGGGAAATCCTATTTGTAGTTCCTTTAATTTACGTATTAGTATTCATATTTAACTTTGGTCTTGTCGGAATCTGGCTAGGATTATGTATTGGAAGAGCAATTGCAAGTGTTTTAAACTATTTCTTTGCAAGATACGAAATTAAAAGGACACGTGCCAAATTTGGAAATTAAGAGTTTAACTCTTATTTCACTCTTTTTTCATTATAAAAACCAACACCTTCTTTTTTTACGCATCACAGATATTCCATTTAGTCATACATTCTTTATTAATTTGATTTATATTTAATCACCACAATGTTATTGAAAATGAAATTTAAATTTTTTTTACATCCACACAACAATATTGTTATCATCACCTAAAATTGATTTAACCTTATTAAATTGCTCTAAAAAAGAACATAACCATTTATAAACTTCCAATTCAAATATAACTAGTGCAAATTAAATTTCAAAGGTTATAATATGAATAAAAAATATGACAAACTAAAAACCGAATTCATTAGAGAAACATTTAAAGACAAAAGAAAAATAAGATGCTGCGTCAGTGCAGAGGAACTGCAAATTGATGAAAACATTCACCAGGGCGGAGACATATTTATTACAGAAGATGGAGAATTCATCGATTTGGAATTCCAGGAAAGGGATTTTGATGAAGAAGAGCTTGCAAATTATGTCGAACTTGCCGAAGACATATACGATAAACACCACAAGCCAGTTTCAATTTATATAATCTGTCCCGACAACATTGACGTTTGCGTCAGGGAGTTTACAATAAAATCCGAAGCTGATTTTACAATCAAACTGGCAAAGGTTGAGGACAATCGTGCTGAGGACATCTTGAACAGGATAAAATGCAAAATGAGAAACAGGGAAATGCTTGATGAAAAAGACCTCCACGATCTTGAAATTTTGCCTTTAATCTGCAAAAAAAATGCAATGTCGTCAACTTAATTTTTTCTAAAAATTCTTATTTTTCTTTTTATTAGTATATTATTACTTTATTGATAATATATAGTGTGTATCTTTGTTATTTTTTAAAAATAATATTTTATTGTTTGTTTTTGTTTGTTTAAATAGTTATTTGTCTTTTATTATTCTGCAAGCAGTATAGTTCTAAACTAATTTAATTGCTACGCTATTCATTTTGCTTGGTGTTGGTGAAAATTTCTTTAATTTTTAAATGGTTGATATTCATGTAAGTATAGTTTTTATTAAAAGTATTTATGCTTTAAAAATAGATTTTGAGAGTAATACAAAGTTTTATTAAGGATTGAGGGAATATTATATATTATGCAAAAAAATAACAAACCCTCAGTACTATATTGGGGAAAGAAACTAATTAACTTTTCTATTTTCATCCAAAAAATAGAATTTAAGAAACTTGTTGTTAAATCTTTGAAAAACAGAAAAAACATCGATTTTAATGTTATTTCTTCCCAATATGGTGTTGTGATGCTTTATGTTTTACTATATTAAAAATACGTTTGACAATATTGTAAAACCTATTGATAAATATGTTATTGGAGAAAATAAATTTACAAGAAACAGTAAATTTTCATTTAAGGATTATGTGATTTTCCTTTGTTTTAACAAAGGAACCTCCAATCAGGCAGATCTTGAAGACTTCGTCGAAGACAATTTCACAACAGATATCCAACAAATAACAAGACAAGCATTTTCCAAACAACGAACATATATCCATCCAATCGTATTTAAAGAAATAAGCAAACAATATCTGCTTGAAATAAATTATCACAAAAATTACGACTTTTTTAAGACTTATAAAGGATTTAGATTGTTTGGTGGTGACGGATCTGATTTTGAAATTCCAGATTTTGAAGAAGTTCGAAAGGAATTCCAAATCAAAGACACAGAAAAATACAGAAAACCAGCTCAAGCCAAATTTTCATCAATAATGGACTTATTAAACGGATTTATACTCGATGGAATCATAGGTAACTACAAACAGGCAGAATTACCACTAATGCACAAAAACATAGAAAATATCCAAGATTTAATCACACCAGAAAAATCAATTTTCATTTTTGACAGAGGATACAACGCAATGGAACTATACGCCAATATAATGTCCCTGAATAGTTATTTTATCGTCAGATTAAAAGATAAAAACTATATCGACGACAGATACAAAATAACAGAAAACGACTCAGAAATACAATTAGAAATCACAAAAGACAGACTCAAAAAATTCCACAATAAAACCCTAAAAGAAAAATACAGCAAAATAAAACACTTAAATTTAAGAATACTAACAATAACACTAGAAAACGGAACAACA
>NZ_CAMVEE010000048.1 GCF_947166415.1 uncultured Methanobrevibacter sp.
GTTCTTTTTCGTCTTGATAATTTAAGTTGTGGATGCTTTTACTTTTTTTACTCTTTTTAGGTTTAATTCCTTGTTCTTCTAAAATTTCAGCTCTGATTCTTGCTTCCATTTCTTCAGGGGTTTCAGGCTTATCAGGTTTAGCCCTTTTTTGAGTTTCAGCAGGTTTTTCGGAAGGTTTGTATTCTTTCCTGGTTAATGAACCGTATTGCTCTTCATCTTTTGCGAGTTGTTCGCCTAATGGAACTTCAGGTTCATCGAAGTACAAGTCATCTAGATATTTTTCATATTTGTCTTCCAATTCAAGTCTAGCGCTTGTAGGTTCAGGTTGGTAAGAGTGATCTGGATAGATGTATTCTGGATCATTTCCGATTGGTGCTTGCTCTTGAGGTTGGTATTCGATTTCATCTTGAGCAGGTGCTTGCCTTTCAAGTGAAGGGGCTTCCCTTTCGGATAAGTATGATGATTCAAGACCGCCGGAATATTCTATGCTGTCTTTTATGTTATATGGTGAATCTTCACTAATTCCTCTTGTAGCTTCGGCTTGTGGTTCCAGAGCATATGAGATTTCTTCTTGAGGATCATAAATGTTTTGATCAACTTGTTTTCCTAGTCTTGCAGGTTGTGCTCTAACTGGTTCTTGAGGTTCTGCGCTTTGAGATTTGCTTTCCAATTCGAGGCCTACAATCTTCTGCAAGCAGTCTTTACAATAAACTTTTCCTGCGATTTCTAAACCGCATTCTTTACATATTTCTTTCCCACATATCGCACATACATCTGTGCTTTGTCTGTCTGGATGATAGTGACATACCATAATAAACACTCTCTATAAATTTTAATATAATATTTTTATATCTTTTCCTTTATTTATATAAAATTTCCTATTAATTATTATTACAAAAAATAAGCTTATCTCAAAATTATTTTATAATTGAAAAAAATAGTGTGAGAGTCTTTTGAGAATTAATGTATCTTGTTAAATTATTTTATTTCTTTTGTTTTTCCAATGATTTTTTCAGATACGATTTCACTAGCTATTAAGTCATCAGTAGTTGCAAGAAAACTGCCCAATTTGTCTGAAGTGATTTTGTAATTAATTTTGTTTTCGGATATTTCTGAATCAAGATAGTTTTCATTATCTACATCAAGTGAATCAAATATAAGTTTCGCATCTGTTTTGTTTTTATAATTGAATGAAATATTTCCGGTTATTTTCATAAACATCACGAATTTATGTTGTCGATATATTTATTATGTATTTTAATCTAATATAACTTTGCTGTAGTATTTTGAAAAATATGGTAACATTTATTAATGACTTAATCAATATATTTAAGTATTCTATTATATTACGATATATAATTTTTATATAGCTATTTTAAAAGATTTTGTATTTATAGCTATTTTTTCAATTAAACATGTTTATCATGTAATTTTTGTTTCGGAGGAATAATTATGGTTCGTGCTTATACAAGAAGAGAATATATCAGAAAAAACCCAAATTCAAGAATCGTACAGTATGATATGGGAAATTTAAGAGATGAATTCCCTGTTTCATTAAGTTTAGCTGTTAAAAAACCAGCTCAAATCAGACACAACTCATTAGAAGCTGCAAGGATCGCTTCTAACAGATTAATGCAAAGAGCTGCTGGTAGAATGGGTTACCACTTAAAATTAAGAGTTTACCCACACCAAATTGTTAGAGAAAACCCAATGGCAACTGGTGCAGGTGCGGACAGGGTACAAAGTGGTATGAGAAACGCTTTCGGTAAACCAATCAGTGTTGAAGCTATTGTTAAAAAGAATCAAAGAATCATCACTATTGACTGCCAAGAAAAAAACTTTGAACAAGCTAAAGTTGCATTAAAAAGAGCAGGCATGAAAATGCCAGTTCCATGTAAAATCGTCATTGATAAAGGCGCAGATTTAATTAAATAGATTTATTTAATTAACTCTTTTTTTTCTATTTTTTTTATTAATTCCTATTTTTCACAGCAATTCTTTTTTTTATGATTAAATATTTAAACGTTGAAATTATATATTTAATTATAGTATTGACTATCTAAATAATGTCAATTTTTTATTATTTGCAAACCAAGAGGTTATATTTCATGTATGTTGTAAAATTTGAGGATTTAAACAAATCCGATATTGGAATTGCAGGTGGAAAAGGTGCTAATTTGGGTGAATTAACTCAAGCAGGCATTCCCGTACCACCAGGTTTTGTAGTAACTGCACAAGCTTATGAATATTTTATGGATGAGGCTGGAATCAACGATTCAGTTATGAGTATTCTTGACGAAATCGACATTAATGATACTAAAGCTCTTCAAGCAGCTTCTGAAGAAATCAAAAAGATAATTGTTGAATCTCCGATTCCAGAAGATTTAGTTCTTTTTATTCGTGAATATTACAATGAACTCTGTCAAAGAGTTGGCGAAGACGATACTGATGTGGCAATCAGATCCTCTGCAACCGCAGAAGACTTGCCTGAAGCATCTTTCGCAGGTCAACAAGACACTTTCTTGCACGTGTCCGGTGATGACGAAGTAATCGAATACATTAGAAAATGTTGGGCTTCCCTATTTGAAGCAAGAGCAATTTTCTATCGTGAAGAAAACAACTTCGAACATTCCAAAGTTTACATTGCAGTAGTTGTTCAAAAAATGGCAAATGCTGATAAAGCAGGTGTAATGTTTACCGTAAACCCATCAACTGGTGAAGAAATTGCATTGATTGAAGGGTCTTGGGGACTTGGTGAAGCAGTAGTATCCGGTGACGTAACTCCTGATAACTATCAAGTTGACAAAAAGAACAATGAAATTATCAATGTCACAATCAGTGATAAAAAAGTAATGTACACCAACGATGAAAACGGTACTAGTGTAAAAGTTGACGTTCCAGAAAACCAAAGAAAAGAAAGAGTATTGTCTGACGATGAACTCATTGAATTAACTGAAATGGGTAAAACCGTTCAAGCTCACTATGGCGAACCAATGGATACCGAATGGGCGTTTGAAAAAGACATGTTATTCCTATTGCAAGCAAGACCAATCACAACCTTAGGTGATGTTGAAGAAGAAACCCAAGATGCATCTTCCGATTTAGGTGATGTTCTTGTAAGGGGTCTTGGTGCAAGTCCGGGAATGGCCTCAGGTAAAGTCAAAATTGTTTTAGATATTGATGAACTGGATAAAATTAAAGATGGAGACATCATGGTTACAACAATGACCACTCCTGATATGGTTCCTGCTATGAGAAGAGCTAGCGGTATCGTAACAGATGAAGGTGGAGTAACCTGTCACGCTTCAATCATTTCCCGTGAACTCGGAATTCCATGTGTTGTAGGTACTGGAGATGCTACAACCACTTTAGAAGAAAATTCCGGTGTAACCTTAGATGGTAAAAAAGGATTAGTGTTTGAAGGAATCTCTGAAACTAAAGAAGAAGCTGTAGCTGTTGCAGGAACAGTTGAAGCAGCTCCAATTATTACTGTAACTGAAGTAAAAGCTAATGTAAGTATGCCTGAAGCAGCAGAAAAAGCAGCAGCAACCGGTGCTGATGGTGTAGGACTTTTAAGAACTGAACATTTAATGTTAACCTCTGGTATTCACCCAGGCAAATTCATTGCTGATGGTAAAGAAGATGAATTAATCGATACAATCGCTGACAATGTTCAAATTGTAGCAGATGCATTCTATCCAAGACCTGTATGGTACAGAACATTGGATGCACCAACAGATGAATTCATTACTTTAGAAGGTGGAGAAAACGAACCTAGGGAACACAATCCAATGCTCGGTTGGAGAGGTATCAGAAGAGAACTTGACCAACCTGAAATCCTTAAATGTGAATTTAAAGCTATTAAAAAATTGCACGAAAAAGGATACACAAACATTGGTATTATGATTCCGTTATCACAAAGTCCTGAAGAGCTTAAACAAGCAAAAGCTCTTTGTTCTGAAATCGGTTTCGAACCTCACAAAGATGTTGACTTCGGTATGATGGTTGAAATTCCAGCAGCTGCAATCATGATTGATGAGTACATTAAAGTTGGAATAGACTTTGTAAGTTTAGGAACCAACGATTTAACTCAATATACTCTTGCAGTTGACAGAAACAATGAATTTGTAGCAAAACACTACTCAGAAGAACACCCTGCAGTAATGAAATTAATTGAAAGAACAATTAGAAAATGTGCTGAAGCAGGTGTGAAATGTAGTATTTGTGGTCAAGCAGGTAGTGTTCCACACATTGTTGAAAAACTTGTGGAATTTGGTATTTCAAGCGTATCTTCAAATACCGATGCTATTGCTGATGTAAGAAAAACTGTTGCTCGTGCTGAGCAAAAAATTATTCTTGACGCTGCCCGTAAACGTTTAGAATAATTTTATTATTCTTTTTTTTATTTTTATTTTAATTATTATTGATTGGATTAGGTTATTTTATGCAAGATGAACCAATAGATAGGGAAGTTATCTTAAAAGAATTGGAAGAAATTCATAAGTTGGACTATGATTATGCTGATGGCAGGATTCTAGGATCCATGTGCACTGAAGCACATCCATTTGCAAAAGAGGTCTACTGTAAATTTCTAGATACCAATTTGGGGGATCCTGGTCTTTTTAAAGGCACAAAACACATTGAAGAAGAAGTGGTAAAATCTATTGGGAATTTGTTGTCATTGGACAATGCATATGGTAATATCGTAACCGGTGGAACTGAAGCAAATATAATGGCTATTCGTGCTGCAAGAAATCATGCGCGAAAATATAAGGGGATTGTCGATGGGGAAATAATCATTTCAGAGGCAGCTCATTTTTCATTTAAGAAAGCAGCAGACATGTTGAATTTAAGGATTGTCGAAGCCAAACTGGATGATGACTATAAAATGGATGTGGAATCCCTAAAGGATTCAATTTCAGACAAGACTGTAGCCATTGTAGCTATTGCAGGTACAACAGAATTGGGTTTGATTGATCCAATCGATGAGATTTCCAAAATTGCACATGAAAATAACATATATTTCCATGTTGATGCGGCATTTGGTGGATTTTCAATTCCATTTTTAAAGGAAATTGGATTTGATTTGCCTGTTTTTGATTTTTCTCTTGAGGGAGTTTGTTCAATCACTGTCGATCCTCATAAAATGGGGTTAGCACCGATTCCTGCAGGAGGAATTATTTTCAGAAAAGAGGAGTACTTGCAGGTCATGGCCGTCGATTCACCGTATTTGACTGTTAAAACCCAATCTACAATTGTAGGCACTCGTTTAGGGGCCGCTTCAGCTGCCACTTATGCAATCCTAAAATACTTCGGTAAACAGGGGTATGCAAAAATGGCAAAAGAGATGATGAATAACACTCGGTATTTAAAAGAAGGTTTGGAGGATATCGGCTATGAGTTGGTCCGTGAACCTGAATTAAATTTATTGGCATTCAACCATCCTAAAATTGAGGCTCATGAGCTTGCTGAAAAACTGGATGAATTAGGTTGGAAGGTTTCTGTTGCCAAATGTCCTGTTGCAATTCGCATAGTTTTAATGAATCACATTAAAAAAAGTCATTTAAAAGAATTGTTAGAAGATTTAAAGGAAATCTACTAACTCTCATTCTTCAATATTTTCGACATACATCAAAGGATAGTTAAGCTCTTCTATAAATTTGATTCTTATAGTTGCCTTAACATTGTCTACTTTTGTAAATATCTTCACGTCTAACATATCTCCGGTAAGGGAAGTATAGTCGAATTCAGTCATTGATTCTTCAAGTTTATCAAATCTAATTTCAACTTTCACATCTTCAATGGCCGGCTGCAGCCTTAAAGATTCTTCCATACATTTCTCTAAGCTTTCTTTAGTGTTTTTGTTAACAGGGGTTCCTACAAATTGGTGAAACAAGGCCCCCATACTTATAGCTCCTTCAAATATTGCTCTTTCCCTTTTGGTTATGTTAGAAAAGTATTTTTCGTCTACGTCCATCATAAGCCTCCATTTAAGAAAATAATTTTATCGTATATAACTTCAGATGGGATTGGATTGATACAACAGTAGAACAGTATTGCGGATATAATCAGTACGATGGCTAAAATGTACATCCTATTGTCTTTCGGATAGAAAAAGCTAAAAATTAACCCAATCGCTAAGAATGCTGCAGAAATGATGTACGCATAAGACTCTTGAGGGTTGTCCTTTATGATTTTGTCATTTATAGGATTTTTTTCACTTAAATCTCCTTCTATAATCAGCCTGTTTTCGGTTGAACCGATTGGATCGCATGTAATTAGATATACTGTAGTTCCATTTTCCTCAGTACTGATTACATGGTTGGCTGGGACAATTGTGCTGTTTACTACGGTATAATTCAATTCACCTATTCCGGGCCATTCTAATAAAAATGAATCTCCCGCGGATATCTCATTAAGTCTTAAAAATGGAGAACCTTGGAGGGTTCTATGCCCATATATTAATGTGTCTCCGTGAGTAGGTTCATACCCTTCATATAATACGCCCTGATTTAGTGACACGTTATTTATTTTTTCCTGAACGCCTATTGAAGGTATTGCAATGGCCGGTGATTCGATATTTCTTTCAACAGCTATTTTTGATGAAAAATAATTTACTTCTCCCATTGCATATAATCCAATTATTAAAATGCAAATAATTATGATTATAGTTGTAATAGTTGGTTTTTCCATAATATCATTTTAGTTATATCTAATATAATAGTTTTCTTAATCAATGTTTGTTCGGTTAATTTCGTTAATCATCCAATTCGGGGCATCAGTTGTAGGTATGGTTAATACTATATTGTCCATATTGTTCAGCATATAACTGACTTTGTCTTGTGGTGTTTCAACCAAAAGCATATACTGAGCATCCAAATCACCCAGATTGATTTGCCTTTCATAATTTGATAATCTGACACCATAACTTTTAAGCATATTCAATGTCTCTTTTTCATTGTATCCTTTCATCATGCTTCCCTTTATCATTTCCAGCACGTTTGATGAAAATCTTTTGGTGTTTTCATGAGGATTGGTGTCATTTCCATTTACAATCATGTCTGATTTTGAATATTCCGAATCAATTTCTCCAGTTTCTTCATATCTCATTATTGCCAGCACGGTACATCCGCTGATGTCTGGAGCAGTGCCGTTTGACTCAAAGCTATCATTTGTATAATTTGAATTTGTATAGATGTCCACTACGCTTCCGACATTTATGAGTCCCGCTCCTGCCTGCAGCCTTGAAATCAAGATGGGGACTGATACTGTATTCGGCTTTTCAAAGCTGATTTGAGATAGTATTTCGGCATTGTTTTTATTCACAAGTTCGATAGCTTCTTCACAAGGCATGATGACATTTTTGCTTTCATTTGAATAAACCGCCATTGTCCTATTGTATTTGTCTTGGTTGATTCTTATTGACTTTAAGTGATATGACTTCCATTCCTTTGTTGCGGGATTTATGATATTTGTCATTCTGATTTCTTCAATATTGTTGCTGTTTTCAATTTTGTTTTCCAAATCCATTGCTGTAGGGGATGTTGTAAGAGCCCCGGAATATAATTCATGAAGCTCATTT
>NZ_CAMVEE010000049.1 GCF_947166415.1 uncultured Methanobrevibacter sp.
TGTTTTGTTTGTGTACTATGGTTTTCTATGGGAATTTCATTTCGCTGCAAGCTTTTTCTATTACAATTATAACTTATTTTTTTTTGACTGTTTTTTTTTATTACTTAATACCTCTATTGCATTTTTTTGGTGATTAAATGAATATTAAAGTATTGGATACTACATTACGTGATGGGGAACAGACTCCAGGTGTTTCTTTAACTCCTTTGGAAAAATTGAGAATTGCTAATAAGCTTGATGAAATTGGAGTTGACTTTATTGAGGCAGGCTCCGCCATAACTTCTGAAGGCGAAAGGCAATCCATTAAGGAAATTACATCACAAGGTTTGAACGCTGAAATCTTAAGTTTTTCAAGGCCTTTAACAGTTGATATTGATTACTGTCTAGAATGTGATGTGGATGCAGTAAATCTGGTCGTTCCAACTTCAGACTTGCACATTTCTGAGAAATTAAAAACCACACGTGATAAACTGATAGATTTATCCAATTCTGCAATTGAATATTGTAAGGATCACGGTTTGACTGTTGAATTGTCAGCAGAGGATGCTACAAGAAGTGATTTCGATTTTTTAAAATCAGTATATGAAAATGCGATAGACCATGGTGCTGACAGAATCTGTGTATGTGATACTGTAGGTATTTTGACACCGAATAAGTCATTTGAAATATTTAATAAACTCAGGGACATTCCTGTTCCGATTGCATGTCACTGCCATAATGATTTTGGCCTTGCTGTTGCCAATACATTATCTTCACTTGAAGGTGGTGCAACTGAAATCCACACTACCGTAAACGGTATCGGTGAGAGGGCTGGAAACACTTCTTTTGAGGAATGTGTTGTCAGTATCGAAAGGTTGCTTCCAGAGTTTTCAACAAACATAAAGATTAATGAAATTTATGATATCTCCAAACTGGTTGCCAGATCCACTGGAGTATATATTCAACCGAATAAGGCAATTGTTGGAGAAAATGCATTTGCTCATGAATCTGGAATCCATTCAGATGGTATAATCAAAAATTCCGCCACATATGAACCGATTACTCCTGAACTTGTTGGAAGAAAACGCAGGTTTGTCATCGGAAAACATATGGGAACTCATGGATTGGATAACAGGCTCAAGGAATTGGGTTTGAATGTCAATGAAAATCAGCTTCAGCAAATATGCAGCGATATCAAAAGTTTAGCTGACATGGGCAAGACTGTTACAGATGTCGACTTGCAGGCAATAGCTGACAACGTTTTGGAAATCAACCATGAGGATAGGATAAAACTAGATGAATTAACTATTGTTTCCGGAAATAAGGTCATGCCTACCGCTTCAGTCAAGATAACAATGGATGATGATGAAATTCTTAATGCTGGTGTTGGTATAGGTCCTGTAGATGCAGCAATCAATGCTTTAAAAACTTTGGACATTTTCACTGATGTCGATTTAATCGAATACCACGTAGATGCGATTACTGGAGGTACCGATGCATTCATTGATGTAATTATCAAATTGCAGAAAGGAGATAAGGTTGTTTCCGCTCGCGGTACAGAACCTGACATTATCAATGCAAGTGTCAAGGCATACATTTCCGGAGTTAACAGATTGCTTAGGGATTAGTGATTGCATGCAGATGGAAAACGTTCAAATTCTAGGTTTCGAATCAACAATTGATTCTGTTGGAGAAACCCTTGATAAGATTGATGGAATCAGAAAAGATGGTGAAATTATCCAGCTTCTGAATGCAGATTCAATAGCTTCAAAGAATCATATTATCCATGGTGTCAACCAGGCATTCCTTGCTTTTGAGAGAGGAGAAAATTTGGCAAAGGATATCAGCGTTGAAATTGCACTGAGATGTTCTGCCCAAAGGCAGATTTCAAAGGCTTTTAAAATATTGGGATTAAAGGAAGGTAAAATGAATCTGTGTGCTGTTCTTATTAATTGTGATG
The DNA here is from genome assembly GCF_947166415.1 of uncultured Methanobrevibacter sp. GTDB lineage: Archaea > Methanobacteriota > Methanobacteria > Methanobacteriales > Methanobacteriaceae > Methanocatella. The sequence goes on from NZ_CAMVEE010000049.1 coordinate 1,940, forward strand.
ATCATACTTCGGAACTCTCTTCAATCTTCACATCAGATGAAAGCGTTTTGAATCCCAATTATGAAAATTTAATAAAAGTATATAAAATAAGTCCTGATGAGCTTGAAAACATGTCTGTTGAAGATGTGATAATTGATAGGATTACAAAACTTGCAGTTGACTATTGACCACTTCAATTATCTTATCCAGATATTCATTTTCAAGACAGCAGTAATCCAAATTTTTGATTTCAATAGAAATTGCTTTTTCTTTTATGCGGTTGTAGTTAGGACATGTTGTGATGAATCCGCTTTTGTCGGTGGTTAATGATTTTTTCAATTCCCAACTTATTGACTTTGCATCATGATGTGGAATGATGACATTGACTCCTCTTTTATTTAAATGAATTGCATTAGGGATGTGTTTTTTTATATGCTCTGTTGCATTTAATGTAAGTTCTAGATTTTTACTAACATTATCAAGTTCGCTATCTATACCACTGCATATAATTTCATTAGTTTTGCTTAGTTTTTGTGGGAGTGATGTTTGCTTGAAAATTTCAGAATCATTGGCCGCTATGAATCCGCCACTTCCTACATTGATTATTTTTGGCGAACCGGTAGATGCAAGTATGATGTCTGAATTTTTTCCGAGTCTGTTTTCACTATCTCCGATTCCTGCTGATGCATCCTCAATTGTTGTGATGCCATTGCTTTTACAGTACCTTGAAATTGACTTGATGTCCTGCTCTGCACAGTATCCTGCAAAGCTTGTAAATATCAATGCTGAATTTTCTTCAACATCCATATCATCCAGATAATTCGGATTTATTAATCCCAAATCTGTTTTCAATGTTATAATATTTTTGTTTAAGAATTTGGCAATCTGCTTGAATCCGTGCCATCCTCCCTGGTCCGGAACGATTATGTCACCTTCGATAGATGAAAGGGCAATGAAAATACTATTGTTGCCGCTGGAAGTGATTTTTGCTTCTTCATGATTTGTCAGATCTTTAATCTTTTCGATACAGCTCTCTTCAAAGTCGATATTTGAATGTTTGCCTAATGCCACTTCAGACATTATTTCTTGGGTTCTTTTCGAAGGTGTTTTGAATCTAAACATATTATTCACTTTTAAAGTACATATCTAATGTGGTCTGCTTTGTGTGAAGCATTTCATTCAGCAAGGTTCCCTGCTTTACAAATTTGCTTATCGGCAGCCTTAGTTTGGTTCCCGCATATTTTAAAGCGTCTTCCAATGTTTCAAATTCTAGGTATGGGTTTGCCATTGCTTCTCTGATATTTTCCCTAACGTTGAAAACGCCCAATGGAATATAATCCTCATATGCTTCTCTTAATATAAGAAGTCCTGACTGCTTTTTGATTTCCATGAGATAGTCAAGGACAACCATTTTTGCCGTATAGTAACAGCCACCCACTCTTGAATACTCTTTTTTGTCAGCATTTGTTTCATAATCGGAAAATATCAATTCTTCATTTCTTATCAACTTAATGAAAGCTTCATACCACTCGTATTGCCATTCTGTAGGTGTTAAAATGATTACATAATAGGTATTCAGAGCTCCAAATTCAAATACTCTATAGGTATCAAGGATTTCAAATTTCCTGACTTGCTTTAGGAACTGGTCGGCAAGTGTCGAATCGCAGGCTGTTATTGACCATCTTGTCGGAACAAGTTTCCTTTTGTTTTTTGTACCGATTGCACCTACGGAAAATGCTTTCTGCATGGCTGAAAAGGGAACGTCCTTATTGTGAAGGTTTACAACAGCGTCAACAGCTTTCAAATCAGTATCATAGAATGTTTTTTCAAGCTGCCTGTCCCATTTCACAGCATCTATATTGAATTTTTCAATAACTGCACTGGGTCCATGAGGAGTGCTGTCCTCTGTCAGCATTGATCCTGTAGGCCTTCTTCCAAATGTGGCCTCACTGTCAATTGACTTGGACGCTAAGGATATGTCCTGAAGTTTTTCAACAAACGGGTTTTCCAAATCGTCAATTCTGATTAACTGCTTTCCCCTCACAAGGTTCATCCTGTAGTTTATGATGTCCTCTTGAGTTTTGTTTTGACCAATCCAATCCTCCGGCGAATCCATAATGTGGGTATCGCCCATCTGTGAACTCATCATGGGTCCTGCATAAACCTTAGGATAGGACCACCTTCCGATGAATACTGATGGTGGTGTGGTTCCTTCAAGATTTTTGCCGACATTAACAGATTTCATCTGAATCTGTTCTGTCAGTTTTGCAAGATAAGCATTTTTTGTGGTTTTCATGGTCAATCTTAATTTTTAAAAAAAGTAAAAGTAAATACTATTGGTTAGAATAGTATTTAACAGAATTCGATGGTTGCAGGTGGTTTATCACTAATGGATAAAGCGACATGGGTGACTTCAGAAATTTCTGAAGTGATTCTTTTTGAGATGGTCTGCACAACTTCCCAAGGAAGTTCAGCAACGGATGCGGTCATAGCATCAATTGAATTGACTATTCTTACAACTACCAGGTATCCGAAGTCTCTTTGGTCTCCTTTAACACCGGTAACTTTAGTGTCAGTCAATACAGCAAAGTATTGCCATACCTCTTTATCGATTCCTGCCTTTTCGACTTCATCGCAAACGATTTTGTTTGCTTTTCTGCAGATTTCAACATTTTCTCTAGTTAAAGCACCAACAACACGCACTCCAAGTCCAGGCCCTGGGAAAGGTTGTCTGTATACGGTTGTATCTGGAAGGCCTAATTCCACACCGATTTCCCTTACTTCATCTTTGTATAAGTCACGAATTGGTTCGCAGAGTTCCAATACCATTCCGCTTGGGAGAGCAAGGTTGTGGTGGGATTTGATTTCGCCTTTGGTTTCAATCCAGTCAGGTGCGATAGTTCCTTGCACTAAGTATTTTGCGTCAGCCTTTTCAGCTTCCCTTTCGAACACGTCGATAAATACTTTTCCGATGATTTTCCTTTTGTCTTCAGGATCGTCATAACCTGCAAGGGCATCCATAAATTCATCTGATGCGTCAACGAACTTAAAGTTTAACCTGTCTTTAAATGTGTTGGTCACCTGTTCAACTTCGCCTTCTCTTAAAAGTCCATGGTCAACAAAAATTGCAGTTAAATTATCGCCGATAGCTTCCTGAACGAGAACAGAACAGACTGAACTGTCTACTCCTCCGGACAATGCAATAATAGCTTTTTCGTCACCGATTTGGTCTTTAATTTTTTGGACTGCGTCTTCGATAAATTCTTTAGGGCTTAACATTTTATTCCTCATCTTCTTTATCGTAATCTTCAATTACTTGTTTTATCATAGCTTCTAGGCCATTGTCATTTCCTGATTCAATGGCTTCAAAGATATCATCATATTTAACGAATTTTTCTATTTTTACAGATTTTTCTCCTATTCCGGATATTCTAAATCCGTACTCTTCATCACCGATAGGGATGTTGACGTATTGTCTTTTCAAATCCGCTTTATATTCAATGGCCTTATTTTTTAAATCTTCCGCATTATCAATCATCATTACACCTTTGACAGATTTTATAGAAATTTTCAAAAATTATTGATCCTTTTGGAGTGTGATGCACTTCTGGGTGGAATTGGATTCCATATACCTCTTTATCTTTATGCTTAAAGGATTCAACATCACATAAGTTTGAACTAGCAAGAATTTCAAAGTCCTCAGGTATTGTCTTGACTTCATCTTTATGTGAAGACCAAACATCCATTTGAGAACCTAATCCTTCAAATAAGCTTTTATCATTAGTAATGTTAATTTTAACTTGAGCATAACTTTCGGTATCTGAAGTTGTAACTTCTCCACCATATGCCTTAGCAATTAATTGGTGTCCAAGACAGATTCCTAAAATTGGGACATCGAAATGTTTGATGTATTCCTCGCTATTTCCAGCACCTTCAATGGAAGGGCCTCCTCCCAAAATAAGTCCGATTGGATTTTTAGCTTCAATTTCTTCAATGGATAAATCGTTTGAAACTAATTCGTGAGGAATATTGAGGTATTGCAAACTTCTGCCAATTCTATGGTTGTACTGTCCTTTGTTGTTTATAACTACTATTGTCATTTTATGCTCCATTAAAATATAATGATATTATTTTTGGCTTTTTTATTTATTATAGTTTATTAATATTGGACAGTCATGGGGGTGGAGCATATTTCATGTGGACTTTTTTTGTTTTAATATTGATAATAAGGCAGGGAATAAATATTGGTAAAAAGGAAAAAATGTATGTAATAAATTATAATCTTGATGTTTTCATAGTAACTAACTCATTTTACTTAACAATTATCCTCAATAAAAAAAGAGGATTTTTCGAAAGCCATATTAATATGTGATTAATTTTCTAGATTGTGTTATAATAATGTTTATAAACTATTTTTTATAGAGTTAAATATGTAAATGGTGGAGATTATCGAGAAGCGCTTGGTAGCACCTTACTAGATTTTGCTTTAG
>NZ_CAMVEE010000050.1 GCF_947166415.1 uncultured Methanobrevibacter sp.
ATTCTGAAAAAAATAATGAATAATCAATATTTTTTGGCCTGTTAAGAGTAACCCATATAAAATCGTGTGGGTTACCTATGAAATATAGGCAAAAACTACTTTCATTTCTGACATTTCATTTTAAATAGATAACCCATTATATAAACAATCAGGGTATGCTTAAATAATATTAATAATATAGTAAGATTATAAAAATCTCAGGTGATGAAATGGCCGACAAGTCAGATAAAAAAATCAATTTTAAAGAACATATATTAAGATTTATCCTCGTTACTGTAGTATTATTTTTAATAAATCTTATATTCACACCAAACCACTGGTGGTTCTATTTTCCAATGGTAATAGTTGCAATTATATTAATAGCCAAGTATATAAAAGTCGTTTTTATCGATGATTAACCTTGATACTAACTGAATAGTAAAATATGAGTGATTTCACCTTCTTTTTAAATTATGAAAGTTTAACTATGAAAATAAGCAATGTGTAATTAATATTTATGGCCTGTTAAGAGTAACCCACCTTCTGTTTAACAGCATTCATCTTAGCGAACTACCTTGCCTACTACAGAGATTATCGGCAAATTTTGTTCTTGCATCCTATGGAATGGCCGTTTCACCGATTCTTTTAATGTCCTCAATTAAATATCATCGTCTACCATTAAAAGCCGTGTCGTTTCTGCTCCAGAGTCATACCTCTCAGTATACGTTTTTCAACGCCATAGTCTGTATTGATGGGCGGAGTTTCCTTAGTTTATAAAAACCAGCAGCTGTCTTTAACTTGCCAAAAATATTAATTAAAAGTAGCAGGGCCTAGATTTGAACTAGGGATCTCGGGGTTATGAGCCCCGCGGGATCACCAGACTACCCCACCCTGCTATACGACAAAAATAGTATAAGACTATTATATTAATATCTAAAAGATAATATATAAATCTTTCCATATTTCCTATTAAATAAGAAAAAATAAAGAAAATAAAATTATTTATTTTCTAAAGATTCAATTCTTTCATCCAAACTAGCTAACTTCTCTTCAGTGACTTTTTGGAATTCTTCAGAGGATTTTCTGAATTCGTCAAAAGATTTTTCCAGATTATCCACTTTACCAGTAGTTTCACCAAATTTGGATTCTAATTCATTTAAATCATTGGTTGTAGCTAAAGACCAATCTTTAATCAATTCATCGCTTTTGACATCCAAAAAGGCGTCAAGCTTGCTTGAAAATGCATCAGTATTCAAAGAGGACATGTCAATGTCGCTTAATTTGATTTTAATCTTTTTACTCATTGAATCAGATCCTTCTCCCGCCGCAGCCTTATCTTTAGATAAATCATCGTAATCTGATTTTTTACCCAATACTTCATCCATATGTGCATCTGCAGTATTAGGAACTATACTACGCAATTTTTGAGCAGTTTCCGGACTATTTAATAAATAGTAATAGACCAAAATGATTATTGCAATAACTAAAATTAGGATAGCTAACGCTTCGATAACTTCCATTTTAATCCCCTTATTTCATTTTTTCAAGTTTAGCTTCTTTAGCTTCAATTTCTTTAAGCATTTTTTCTAATTTCTTTTGCTCGGTTTGAGCTTCAAGTCTAGCCAATCTTTCGTTGATTTCACTGTGCAAGTAACCAACTTCACTTCTTACATCAGTTGTGGATTGCCTGATTGCAGAAAGGCTATCTTGCTTATCTTGAGGTAATGGAATAGGATTATCCATTAATCTTTTAGATTCAATGTCTTTTTCAACCATAGACATCTTCTTAAGCTCAATTTCTTTTTCAAGCATTAATATTGAATTTTTTGATTCTGCAACTTTTCTCCATTGGAATACAATGATTAAAAGTACAACAGCAACAATAATTAATATTATTAATAGGAACATTTGATCAGGTATTGTAGGAATATTTTCCATATTTAAACCTCCGAATAATTTTATACAGAATGTAATATAAAATATTATATAAACTTTATCAATTATATAATTAATTATTAATGTAGAAGGTAATTATTTATGATAGACTCTTATATAAAAGCTGGAAAAATTGTTTCAGATATTCGTGGTGAAGCTTCAAAAATGATTAAAGACGGAACTTTAGTCATTGATTTAGTGGAGTATGTGGAAAGCGAAATCCTAAAAAGTGGAGCGGAAATTGCGTTTCCATGCAATGTTTCAATAAATGAAATAGCAGCCCATTATACATCTCCGGCAAATGATGAAACCAAATTTAAAGCGGGAGATATGGTGAAATTGGATTTGGGCGCTATGGTTGATGGCTATATTGCCGATTCAGCAATTACAGTAATCGCAGACGGCAACATTGATGAAAATTATACTCAAGATGAAATAAATTTACATGAAGAGATTGTTGAAGCGTCCGCAGCAGGCCTTGAAGCTGCAATCAGCACTGTCAGAGCAGGCGTTGAAGTATCAAAGATTGGTGCTGCAGTTCATGAAGCAATTGCGGAATATCATCTTAATCCTATTTTCAATTTGACAGGGCATAGCTTGGAACAGAACAATTTGCATGCAGGTATTTCAATACCTAACTATGACAACCATGACGGTTATGTCTTGGATGAAGGTCAGGCCATTGCAATTGAACCATTTGCAACAAATGGAGAAGGGATTGTAAATGACGCTCCTGGAAATTACATCTTCTCATACATAGCCAATAAACCATTTAGAATGAGAAGCACACAAAAAGTCTTAAAATATATTCAGCAAAACAATCCGTATGTACCATTTTCCGGAAGGTGGATTACAGATGAATTTGGCGTAAGGCGTGGAAATATCGCGTTAAAACAGTTATCAGACGCTATGGCAATATATCCGTATGCTCCCCTCAGGGAAAAGAAAGACTGTTTCGTAAGTCAAAAAGAACATACAGTTATTGTTGAAAAAGAAGGCTGTACAGTTACAACAATTTAGAAGAGATTTTCTCTTCAACTTTTTTTATTATAAAAATAGATTACTTTAACAATTAAAATTAAGTTTTTTAAAAAAAAAGAAAAAAAAGAAAGAAAGGAATTAGTATTCCGGAGGAATTGGTAATCCCATTTTAACTCTTTCTTCACGTACTTTTCCGTTTTTGTCTTTTTTACCTTTAGCTAATTTTTCAAGTAAAGGAAGACCAGGTTTTACTTCGTCCATTGGTTTTGTTTCAATTAAACCAGCAGCGACAGCACCTTTGAATACATCAGCACCAGCATCAGTTCTGGTTAAAACAGTGGACCATCCGTCAGGTGATCCTACAGAACCGGTTGATACGTCAGACCATTCTGCAACGTAATCCATACAGATGTTACATCCTGCTTGTTCGTATCCGTGTGTTTCTTTAATAGCTAAACCAGAGTCTTCACCGTCTTTGGTTAACCAGAATTTTCCTTTTCCGATGTCCATTTTGGTAGCATCTTGTAAGCTGTCAAATCCTAATTTAGCAGTAGCGAAAGTGTCAAGAGAAGCCATTGGGAAGTTTTCCATACAGTAGATACCGACGATTAATTTGATTTTTTCAGCGACGAATCTAGTGAATGGGTAAGCTTGTGCTTTTCTTAAACCTTGGGTTTGACATGGAGTTGCTACAACACCAACTTTTTCTAAACCGTATTGACGGGTTGCTTCTTTAATTGCGGATAAAGTTGGGGACATTGAGTATTTGGTTCCTGCAGCAGCGATAACTTCATCAGCGGAAGTTACTACAGTAGGAACAGGTCTCCAATCATCGTCAGGAGTTCCAGCTACAACTGCACCTTCAATGATTCCTTCATCGAGTGCGTAACAGAGTAATGCTGAAACAATTCCGCCGTCTTGGGATACATCGAGAATTTTTTGCTCGGTAGATCTTGCAGAGAGTGCTTCTTTATAAGTACCTAATACCATATTCATTCCTCCTAAAGTCCTGTTTCCTTTTTAATTTCACTTGTAGGTAACCATGATCTTGGACACATTAAGTAACATGTACCACATTTAATACATCTGTCTCTGTCACAGCTTGGTCTACCTTCAGCGAAGCCCATTGCCCTAGTTGGACAACCGAGAGCACAAGTTCCACAACCAGTACATAATCCTTGGCGGACAATGTTGGTTAATACGTCACAGCCACATCCTTTGTCACATGCAGCCCAGTCCATAGCTGGTTTTAAGTAATCTAAGTCGCCGTTACATAATGCAACAACAGCTTTTGCGATCATTTCAGGAGCTACAGGACAACCAGGAAGTGCTAAGTCTACTTTAACTAATGAACTAATAGGTAAGAAAGATTCATGTTTAGGTTGAGCTTGTTGGCCACCACGAGCAAAGGTGGTGAAACAACCAGTTACAGCACAAGATCCGAATGCACAAATTAAGCCAGATTTTTTCCTTGCTTCTAAAAGTTCATGTACACTGTGTTCGTCTTGTAAACAGACGGAACCTTCAATTAAACATAAGTCCATTTCTGGCATTTCTTCAGCATAAGTACCGTGAATCCATTTGTCCACTAAAGTTTGTCCGTATACAATATCAATCATGTCAGTAAGTACAGTAGATAAAATGTCATAGTTTTCAGTTAAAGACATTGCATCTCCAGTACAACCACTTAAGTGTATGTAACCAATACGTGGTTTTGATGAAGCAGCTTTTGGAGCTTCTGCAGCTTTAGTTTCTACAGGAGCAGCTTCTTCAACTTTTTCCTCTACTTTTGGTTCTTCTGCTTTAGATCCACCAAAAGCTTTTTTCAATTTATCAAACATTATTTTACCCCGATTTCTTTTAAAATAAGATCTATAGTTTTAGGAATAGCCTTTTCTACAGGTTCTGTTAAACCCATATCGATATCTGGAGTTGGGATTTCGGCAGGTTTACAGCCGACAATTACTACTTCGCATTTTTTAGAGATTTCTTGAAGAGGCTCTTCAACAGTCATTCCATGAGGATTATCATATTTTCCTCTTTGCATGGAATTAGGGTCAAATATTTCGACAGTACCAGGTTCATCGTTGAATTCAACGACATCAACAACGATTAACTTTTTCCAATCGTATTCCTCGTATAACGGGAAGAAATTGGTTGGTGCTGCTGTTCCGCCATCAACAAATTGAACACCATCTGGTAATTCTACGCCTTCAAATTTTCCTTTAATCTCTTCTAACACTTCTTTATTAAATTCATTATCTACAAAATCTGTAACAGCCGGATCGTAGTAATCATTTTTATCATTAAAACATTTTTGTAGTATGTTAATGACTATCGGACCGTATCCATCATCTTTGAACAATACATTTCCGCATCCAATCACAATGATATCAGAATCATAAGGCATTAAATTAATCCTCCCAATACTTAGATTCTCACCATTTCATTTTTGAGAATGGATTTATCTTCATCGTCAACTACCATCACGTGAGTAGCACAGGATAAACATGGGTCGTATGCTCTGATAACGTGTGGACCTAATTCATGGTGGAAACCTTCGGTAGCTGGACCCATAGTTGGAATGTTCCAGGTAGTTGGTACAATTGCAGAGTAGAATTTGGTTTTTCCTTCTACAACTTGTGCCATGTGTACGTCAGTACCTCTAGGACCTTCGATGACACCAAATCCGAGTTCGCCAGTTCCTCTTTTATCGTAAGATACGTTTGCAGGTGCTGCAGGATCAATTGCATCTAATGCTTCTAAACAAGCATTGTAGTTTTTAATCATTTCGTCTGCACGTGCAACGTGTTGAGCAACTACACCTTTGTCTTTGAAACCTGCGAATTTTTCCATCCTTGCTCTAGGACCGGTTTCAACATTAGTACCTTCCCATAAAGGAATTACAGAACAACCTCTTTTACCAATTTCAGGGTCATCATACCATGCTTCTGGTAATACTTCAGAGAATTTGTCCATATCGAATTCGTTGGTACCATAAGTTGCGTCAGTTGCCATTAATGGTTGGTTAACTACACCTAAATCTTTAGGTAAACCAGCTTCAGCAACACAGTTTTTGATAAATTCAACGTGTTCTTCAAGTTTTGGTTTTAATGCAGTCATCCTTTCAATTAATCTTTCTTTGGTGAATGGGGTAATGTTTCTAGCCATTCCTCCAACTCTAATATCAGATGGGTGGATACCTTCACCAGCAATCATATCTACAACGTATTGAACAGTTTTTCTTACTTCACTTACACTGTCTACTGCTGCTACGAATTTGTCTTCTGGGACAACGTCAGGAGCAACTAAGAAGTGGTGAATTGCTGCACTGTTAATAC
>NZ_CAMVEE010000051.1 GCF_947166415.1 uncultured Methanobrevibacter sp.
GGAAAAGGAAACGACCAATTCAGATTTGAAGCAGTCATTCTTGCAATGTCTGATTTGGACATTATTGCACCAATCAGAGAAATGAACTTGACAAGAACTGAAGAAAAAGCATATGCGGAATCCAAAGGTATCGAATTAAGTTACGATAAGATTTACAGTATTGATGAAAACCTCTGGGGAAGGGCTATTGAAGGAGACGTATTAGAAGACCCTGCAAATGAACCTCCAGAAGACATTTACGAATGGACAAAATCCTGGCAAGATGCCAATGATGAACCTGAAAAAGTATCTATCGAATTTGAAGAAGGTATCCCAGTTGCAATCAACGGCGAAATGATGCCTTTAATTGAAATAATCAAAAAAGCTAATGAAATCGCTGGAAACAACGCAATCGGTAGAGTAGACACCATTGAAAACAGAATGATTGGTCTTAAAAGTAGGGAAATCTATGAAACCCCTGGTGCAAAATTGCTGATTGCAGCTCACGAAGCTCTAGAAGAATTAGTATTGACTACAGACGAGTTAAGATTTGCAGAATACATGTCTACACTTTATGCTGATCTTGTTTACAGAGCTTTATGGCAAGAACCATTAAGGGAAGACCTAGACCAAGCAATCGATAAAATGCAAGAAAGAGTAAGCGGAGAAGTTGTAATGAAACTCTTTAAAGGTTCAATCCAACCTATCGTAAGAAAATCTCCATTCAGCTTACACAGCATCGAACAAATTACCTTTGAAGACAAAGAGACCGAACAAAGTGAAGTTGAAGGTATGATTAAATACCACGGTCTTCAAGCGGCAAACTATCAAAAATTAAACAGATAGCTTTTAAAGCTATCATTTTACTTCTTTTTTTGTACAGCTTCAATGAAATATTCATTGAAAAATTTCCTGTTATAATCAAACAGTTCTATAAAACTGGAATCTATTATATACATAATGCAATAATCATCCTTATCCCTAATTCCCCTACCATAAGCCTGCATTAGGGACATTACTGCCTGATAATAGAACCATTTTGGATCTAAACTGCTACGATATCTGACCTGTTCATTCAACTGAGGATATGGAATTTTAAACATTATCTGGAATCTGCATAGGTCTCCTTTGAAATCGACACCATCCTTTATGGAAGCCCCAATGAGAATGATTGGCTCTTCACTTTCAGTGAATTCCTTTAATGTAGCATTCCTGTCTTTTCCACCGACGAACATGAAGGGATATTCTTTCAGATTTTCCATAATCCAATGTGCCTGTTCGTTGCTTGAGGTATGAATAACTCCTTTTTGGCCGTTATGCTTTTCCAACAATTCCCTGATTTTATGAATAGCCTTTTTGTTTCTCCAATTTGGAGCCCCATTCCTTTGTCCACTGAGCCTTGCAGCAAAATCTGTGTAAATAGGCCTTTTTGATACATCAAATGGACTCTTTTCATAGATATAATAAGTTTCGTCAAGATTGATGTTATTCCATTCGCAGAATTTTTCCCTGCTCCCCAATGTGCCGGTTAAAAATATTCTGATATTGCCCAAACTAAGCAATTTCTGAGTATCATCAGAAACAGAAAAAGGCTTGAATTCAGCGGAAATATCCATGTTATTGCTTTTAATAGATTTATTTTCGGGCAAATCTATAATCAAATCGTTTTCTGAAAGACCCCTGCTGATAGATGAGAATGATTCCATGTCAGATTCCAATATCTGCTTTTCCATATAGTCGAAATTGGAGAATTTTGAAGGGTTGTTTTCAAACTCGTCCAAAGTAACCTGAACGGTGGACTTTCCGTCACCTTCAATTTCCTTGATTCTTTCCTTGCAAACCTCAATCAGGTCATCACACAAATCCAGCCAATAGCTGGGATCAGTCTTCAACCTATTGACAGACATCAAACCGTCCATTATCGGAGTGAAAATATCTATACCAAATTTTGTCGCAATGTATTCCCTATTCAAATTGAAAGATGACAGCTCCAGCATCTTATGTTCAAGATTATGGGCCTCATCCAAAATCAGCAATTCACGAGGGTTCATCATAGATGAAGAAACACCCACATAGTAAAGATAATCATAGTTAGTAATTACATTCTTAGCCTTTTTTGCCTTGTTAAAGGCCGTCATGTATTGGCAATCAGAGCACTTTCTTAATTTATACTCAGCTTTAATGCAAAAATCACATCTCCCCTTATAATTGCAGTAATAGTTTCCTCGTCCCTTAATTTCGACAAGAATATCTGAAAAATCATTTAAGTACTGTTCCTGAAGCTGTTTGGTCATTGTCAATATATATGAATCTTCATACATGTTTGCAAGGGTAGTAGCTATCGCTGATTTACCTATACCTGTTCCTGCTTCCAGAATGATATTATTATATCCTTCTCCAATAGCCCAGTTGATCTTATTAATCAATTTAACCTGGCTGCTTCTCGGAGTGCACCCATGAAGTGACCAGAAAACCATCCAATCAAGGTTAGAATTATTATTTTCCAATTTATCCTCACCAATTTACTAACAATTTGATAATAATCAATTTATTGAAAATGATATATAAAAATTAATATTTTAAAAGTGACATAAAAGAAACCATGTCTAAAATTAATCAATTGCAAGAAATTATTGACTCCTCCAACAATATTGTCTTTTTTGGAGGTGCAGGCGTATCAACAGAAAGCGGGATTCCAGATTTCCGTTCTGAAAGCGGAATTTTCAAAAGTTTGGAAAAATATGGGGACACACCTGAAAATTTAGTTTCACACAGTTATTATTTAGACCATACAGAAGAATTTTTTGATTATTATAAAGAAAATCTCATTTTCAAAGATGCTCAACCTAATCCAGCTCATCTGAAACTTGCTGAACTGGAAAAAGCTGGAAAATTAAAGGCAGTAATTACCCAAAACATCGACGGTCTTCACCAAAAGGCAGGAAGCAAAAATGTATTGGAACTCCATGGGAGCATCCACAGGAACTATTGCCAAATTTGTGAAAAGGAATATGATTTGGATTATATTCTGGAAAGTGACGGCATTCCAAGATGTGAATGTGGTGGAATAGTAAAACCTGATGTTGTTTTATACGAAGAGCCTTTGAACAATGCCATTTTGAATTTTTCAGTTGACTATATCTCACGTGCGGACACACTGATAATTGGCGGGACTTCACTTGTAGTATATCCTGCGGCAGGACTAATAAAGTACTTCCACGGCTCAAACTTGGTATTGATTAACAAAAGTGAAACTCCCTATGACAGTTATGCGAGTCTAGTCATCAATGACGCTATCGGCGAGACACTGTCCCAAATCAAAATCTAGAGGTTCAGGGATTAATTCTATTTTATTCAATTGGTTATTACATTTATAAACAAGAATTTCAACACCTGCAGCATATGCCTCGTTTAATGTTCTTGAAAATGCAGGATCATTATCCCAATTAGGTCTGAAAGAATTTCCTGCAGGATGCTGTATGAGGAAAAACACCACACACCTGTTTCCGTCTTTTTTCAATTTGATTAATTCTTTCAGGTGCTTTGTGCCCCTTTCGGTTGGTGCATCCGGAAATCTGGCTTCGCCATCAACTATTAAAGTCACTCCCTTCACTTCAACAAAACAGGGCTCAGTTAGAAAGCTCATGCCACAGCAATCTTCTTCCTCATTTGCCAGATATATGTCAATTCTTGAGTTATCGACAGTCTTTTCCCTTTGATGATGAGAATATCCATAAAGCTCCTTGATTTTGCCGTTTACGATTGCATCAAAAACAATGGTATTGGCCTGCTGGGAGTAAAGTGATACTAGCACCCCCTTATTTTCTACAAAATGCAGTGAAAATTTAGTCTTTCTGTTAGGATTATCGGACGGCTTGAGCCAAACGGTAGCTCCCTCAACCAGAAGTTCCCTGCACCTTCCGGTATTCGGCACGTGTGCTATCTCCAATTTGCCTCCAACCTCAACTTCTGCAATGAATCTGTTAGGCCTTGATTTGAAAATTCCTTCAACATAATCCATTTTTAATCACACTGCCAATATATGAAACCAAATCGGTTGCGGAAAATCCGTTTCCTTTTTCTTTAAATGCTTCATCACCTGCAAGCCCATTAATGAAAACTGCCAGGCAGGCTGCATCAAACGTATTGAGGTCCTGAGCCAATAAACTGGAAGCTATTCCCGCAAGCGCATCGCCTGTTCCTCCAACAGTCATTCCGGGATTTCCGCTTTTGTTAATTCTGAATTTAGTTCCAGATAATATTAAGTCGTATTGTCCTTTAACAATGACAGTTCCTTTTATTTGGCGTGTAATCTGTTGAAACTCTGTTATGTTTTTATCAACCTTTTCAAACTCGTATGAATCTATGTCCAGTTTCAAATCCGAATTGACATTGAAAATTGACTTGAACTCAAAAATATGTGGAGTCAACATGATGTTATCCCTATTTTTAATCAAAATCAAATCAACCTGCTTTAAGCTGTCCGCATCAAGAACAATCGGTTTTTTTATTTTTGAAACCAATACATTGAATAGCTTTGAAGTGTCATCATCGATTCCTGCTCCAGGACCTATCAATATTGCATCAACACTTTCGGCCAATTCGATTATTTCACCGGCATGGTCCAATGACAATCTATCTCCAGACAATGCTTTGACTATCAAATCTGGAGAAGTTGATTTGATGGCTTCAGCAGCTTTTTCTGGAGCTGCAACATAAACCAAATCTGCACCTGCGCCAATTGCAGCCATTCCCGCAATAGCCGGTGCTCCCGAATAGTCTTTGGAACCCCCTACAATAAGCAATCTGCCATTATTGCCTTTATGAGATGATGGAGTCCTATTTTTAAGCCTTAAAAAGTCCCCATAGTTAACAAAATATTCTGCTTCAATCGGAATCCCAATATCTGCTGTTACAAGACCTCCCACATCTTCCTCATCAGCATTTCTCACCCCCGTTTTGATTTTGTGAAAGCTGATTGTGTAATCCGGAACAACAGCCAAATCGTCAACATTGCCTGTTAAAGGATCCATTCCTGAAGGAACGTCAACACTGATTTTCAAACCGTTTGAATCGTTTATAATCTCAATTGCCCTTCTAATGTTGGTCTGTAATTTTCCACTGATACCTGTGCCTAAAAGCCCGTCAATTATAATGAATTCGGATTCTCCTGATTTAGCTACCTCACATGAATTGATATCTTCAAGAGTCTTTAAATTGTAAATTTTCAAACGGGACAGACGAGGTTTCATATTCATCAATATGTCCAGATTAGTTTTGGATTCAGCAGAATGGATATTGTCTTTCAGCATGTAAATGTCCACATCATATCCTCTGTTTAACAAGTAACGTGCTGCAACAAAACCGTCACCACCATTTCCTCCAGAACCGGTGAAAATAATAACTTTAACTGGTTTTGAAAAGGAATAAACTGCAATTTTGCCAACTTCTTCGGCCAATGACTTTCCTGCAGATTCCATTAAGCACAATCTTGACAAACCCAAATATTCACAATTATAATCTGTAACCA
>NZ_CAMVEE010000052.1 GCF_947166415.1 uncultured Methanobrevibacter sp.
ATTATGTACTGATTAATATATTTCATTAATAATTAATATAAAGGTTACTTAGAAACTAAATCCAAAAAGTTTATATACTATAAAACAAGAATTTCAAAAACAAATTTAATAAAAGAAAAAAGAAAAAGAAGATGGAATTACATTCCATCAAGGCTCATATCAATCATTCTTTGAGTTTGCTCAGCTAACTCATCAGGAAGGCCAGTAATATCCATATTTAAAAATCCTCTTACAATCATGGATTCGGCTTCTTCTTCCTCGATTCCACGAGAAGTCAAATAATTAATTTCATCTTCGGAAATTTTACCCACAGCTGCTTCGTGAGACATTTCCAAGTTAGCGGAACTGGCTTCAAGTTCAGGCACAGCATAAATGAAACTGTCATCAGATAACACTAATCCATGACATTCCAAGTGTCCTTTTACAGTAGGAACAGTACCTGCCAAATGACCTCTGGCATAGATTTTTGATTCGTCTTGAGCTACCGCTCTTGAAATAACTTCTCCTCTTGCACCTTCCGCATTCAACAACACTCTGGATCCTACATCAATGATGGAATCTTTTTTACCGCCTTGAATACTTTGGAAGATGGCTCTTGAGTTTTTACCATCACAGTATGCGGTAGGGAATGATTGGATAGTGCTAACAGGACTGGTTAAAATATAATTATTGATATATGTGGAATTATCCATTAACTTGACACCTGTTCTTGGACGCACTTCCACTTGCTCAGCCCAATTGTGAACCATTGTAAAAGTAATTTTGGAACCTGGTTTCAGATACATTTCTGAAACACCGACGTGCATTGCAGAAGCGACATCGTCACCGGTTGCACATCCAGTAATCAAGTGCAATTCTGAATTTTCTTCAGCAATGATGACATTGTGTGCAGTCTGCATGATGTCCGCATCACTAATGAACATACAAGCCTGTACGGGCATTACTTCTTTAGTTCCAGGTAATGACCTTACAAAATAACCGCTTAATACGCCATTTTCCTGTTCATTTAAAGCAGTTTTTGCAGTGTATTTGTCTGCATCCGGTTTTACAACATTCCAAAGATAATCTTCAAGCCAACTATATTTATCTAAAGCAACAGCCATGTTCATAACTTCAATTGAATCAGACATGGAGTTGTTTGTGAAAATATTACTTTGATCGACTTGTAAAAATGACCCGGACCTATTTTTTTCCTCTGTATCCACACCAACTTTCAAGAGGTCCTTTTTAGTTTGTTTGTCCAAGTCATCCAAATCATCAATCATGTCTAAAGCATTGACTGTTTCATCTGAGAAATTTTCAATAGTAATGTCAGCACCTAAAGCTGCCTTTTTATCTTTAGCTCTTTCAGCATCATCATAAACATTGCGCACACTCAACACATCCATTAAAACCATTTTTCCTAATATCTTCGAGAATTTCATTCGGGTTTCCTGAACAGGAAATAACACCATTCATTAAAACATGAGCTTTGTCAGCATTAACAAAGTTTAAAATATAACCTAAATGAGTGATTAAAAGACCGCTTCTCTTTCTGTCACCATGCTTTTTATCTTTATCTAACAAAGTTCCGATTTCAGAAGCTAATAATTCTACATTTTCAATGTCCACACCGGAGTCCGGTTCATCAAACATGGTGAAATCAGGCATTTGAGCCAATAGTTGTAAAATTTCAGAACGTTTAACTTCTCCTCCGGAAAATCCTAGATTAACATCTCTCTGCAAGAATTCATCACTGAACTTAAGTTTTTTAGCTAATTCCTGCATTCTAGGATTTAATTCTTCACTGACATCTTGATGAGATTCAATTTTTAATAAATCTCCTACAGATACTCCCCTAATTGAAGGTGGAGATTGGAAACTTACTCCTATACCTAATTTAACTCTTTCTGCAGTAGATAACTCAGTAATATCCTGACCTTTAAACTTAATTGATCCTTGAACTACATCATAATTTGGAAAACCAAGTATAGTTAAAAATAAAGTACTTTTTCCAGCACCATTAGGCCCTAAAAGAACATGAGTTTCCCCTTCATCAATAGAAAGATTAATATTTTTTAAAACTCTTTTTCCGGCTACTTCAACAGCCAAATTTTCTATTTCGAGCAACATATAATCACCTAAATTATTAAGATATGAATTTGTTATACTAATATATGTATTACATTACTAACTATAAATAGTTAACAATAATAATATAACAATGTTTTATTTAAAGATAATAAAAAAAAGAAGATAACTGAATTATTCAGTTACAATAATAAATTCCCCAACTTTTTCAACTTTAGCGAAAGGAACTAATAACAAATCACCATTTCTTTTAGCACCTTTAACGTGGATGTTACGGTCACTTTCAACTCTAATAGCTATATCCACGATTTTACCAGTTTTTTCGTTAATAATTAATTCATCTAATACTCCAAGAATACGTGCATTGTTGGTAGCTACTTGGTAGTTTTTGATTTCACTCCATAATTTTTCTTCTCTTTTTGGAATTTGTTTATTTTCCATTAAATCACCTGATAAAATTAAATTTACTTATATAATTATTTAATTTCATTATATTTAAATATAATATTCTTTGTATAATTTTTCTGCAATTTCGCTATCCGGAATAGTATTAATATTCAAAGCAAGTTCCACTTTTGGAATAACCAACTGGTCTTCATCCTGAACAATATTAACGCTTCTCAAAACGTTCAAACCAGAAGGAACATTTCCATTGAACTCATAGGAATAATTTAAACCTAAATCCTCAAATATTTCTACTGGCACCAATATTGATAAAGCGTCTTTAGTTGAGTTGGAATAATATTCCAAGACGTAATCAATAGTTTCAGTAGAAATAAAAGGTAAATCAGCATTGATGAAAAGCAGAGTGTCTTCACTGGATATCTTTTCAAAATAATCCAAAATAAAAGACAAATCGGTTAAATAGTCTTTACCTGAAGTATCCAAAATCCTAAACTCATCATTCAATGATTCCAAATATCTTGTCGTTTCAACAGTATTTGGACTAACTGCAATAACGATTTCATCGATTAATTTAGATGCATTTAAGTTGTCAATTACATATTTAATTAAAGGTTTATCATGTAATTTGAAAAGAGGTTTTTCTACGGGAACTTTAAGTCTTGTTCCCATACCTCCAGCCATCAAAATTGCATAAATCATGATAAACCACATGTGTTTAAGCGAATTTTCCGCCAGCCATTTTCATACGATCTTTAAGGATACATCTACCACCTTGTTTACCCCCAATAGGAACTTTAGGTGTTCCCATTGAATTCATACAACGTGCCATAATCGCAGAACCTAAAGCTAAACCGTCTTCAACAAAAACAACATTTTCAAACTTATCTTGAACAGCTTCCAAAATGAGTTCAGGTTTACGTCCTGTAATACCTGCCCTTCCTGTAATACCTAAAGCAGAACCTGGAGTAATCACATTTTCCTCAAATGCAACATTCAATACCCTTTTTACAATATTGGTACTTACATAATCCAAGGTTGAAAGCAAAGTTGGAAGACCATCAGCATCATAGAATTGTGCCCCTAATTCCATCAATTCATCGAGTTTGTCACCATTAAATCCTACATCACAACCTATCAAGGTAGTTCCTGCGTTTTCAGCAGCTTCAGGATTGACCGGCACAGTACCGAATCTTTCAACATCCATAGGAACCTTACGGATATCAACCAATTTGTGAGCTTCCAATGCATTAGCTTCAGCTTTCTTATGGTCTGCCTTTTTCATTGCCTTATCTGAATATAAATCTAGAGCAGCACCATTTTTCTTATCAATCATACCGGAACCTCTGGCCAAGGAGTCACTTACAACCCCTGCAAGACCTAAGAAGTTACCTACAGTATTTGCATAAGGTTCATTATCATTAACAATACGACCCGCCAAAGTGGAACCGAAATCCAAAGATACACAAGGGTTTCTATAATCAACGTCAGTCCATTTAGCACCTAACTTGATTCCTGCAGTTACAAGTTCCCCTTCCATTTCATTTGCGACAGTCTCTTTACCTTGAGGGGGAACCACACTTACAACAGCACCATCAAACATGATATTTTCCAAAAGGGAGTGTCTTTGCAATCTTTCAGGAAGTTGTGAAATGGTCATTGCAGGAGACATTTTTCTTGGAGGAATATCCGCTTCAAGACAACCGTCAGCAAGAGCGATAATTAATTGGCCCGCTTCTTCAGCAGTTGCAAAACCTGCAGTTACACCAGTGGATCTTACAACAAAATCCAAATCCTCATCCTTGTCCACTTGACATTTTCTGAGTGATTCTAAAACAGTATCTCTAATTAACTCGGTTACTGCTTCTTTGGAAAGTTCAATGCCCCAAACGGTTTTACCGAAAACCTCTTCAGTAGGTTTAGGCGGACGTATGTCACGAGTCATTTTAACTGTTTTATTCAATAAATATGATTCACTAGTGTTTAAGTTAGTTGCCATTACAATAGATTTTGTAGTGGTATTACCTAATTCAACAGATGCAGTTACATAAAAAGTGTCAGGCTTTTGAACAGCGCCCGGACTTGCAGGACCTGCCCTCTGAGCTCTTAAACTCGCCAAATTACCAGTTTTAGAATGAGCGATGATAGGTTTAGGACCTTTTTTGAAAATTTTACTTAGAAAAGACATTTTATAACCTCAATTAAACTTGTTAATAAATATCTTTTTATACAAATATAAATCTTATTAAAAAAATCTTGAAAAAATTGCTTTGAAAATTAGTTAAAAAAAAGTAAAAAATAGAAAAAAATGATTAGATGAATTAATCATCTAATCGGGACCCTTATATCTATAATAAGTTGTTAATAGGGTGGTCTTCTACAGGTTCAGTACCGATATCTTTTGCTGCTTCAGCAATCATGATATCAGCCATACCACATGCTGGGAATGCGAGTCTGGAGTTTTCGATAGGTCCGAAAAGAACGAAGTCTCCACCAGCCATTTGTTGAACAATGTTGGAACCTATGTCACAAACAGGCCATGCTTCTTTGTGTTCTTTTTTGTATGCTCTTAACCAGTCCCATGCGGAAGGTACGTTGTGAATACCAGATCCTACTGGGTATCCCCATTTAGCTTTAACTGCGTAAGAAGTTCTTACAGCAGGTCCTGCACCTTGACCTAAAGGAGTAACTGCTACGTCCATCCATGGTTTGGTAATTCCACATTCTTCAGCCATTTCGAGAATACCTTGGTCGATAACTGCTCCACCAGTTTCCCAAATTTCGATTTTTCCTTCTACACCAGGAGTCATTGGGTTGAAACCTAAGAGAATGGATGCGTCGATGTCTGAGTTTTTAACAGCTTCGATTTCTGCAGGTTCTGCAGCCATACTTATGGAGTTGTATACAGCTCTTTCAGCTAAACCGACTTCTTGTACGTATTCTACACCTGCAATTTTTGCAGCAGCTGCAGTTGAGTCGATAAGGAAAGGT
>NZ_CAMVEE010000053.1 GCF_947166415.1 uncultured Methanobrevibacter sp.
TTTGATTGAGTCTAATAAACCTAATTCCACTACTTCGTTTAATTTTTTGAGAACGAGTTTTGAAAGCGGTGTGATCAAGTTTGCATAGAATTTTTGAGCAGCGTCCATTAGGACATTTTCAGGGATTTCATCAGAGAATCTTTTGGTGAAACATAAGTGTTGTCCAAATGCGTCGTTAGGGAAAAGAATGCCTGTTTCATCTGCAAGCAAGGTGAACATGCTGTCAGGCCAGTGCAAGAGGAACGCGTCAAGGAATGCTAAGGTTCTTCCGCCGACATCTAAGGTATCACCGGTTCCTACAGTGATGAATTCAGCGCCTTCAAGTGCAGGGTAGTGTTTTAAAAGACCGTTTACAGCAATTTTGGTACAGTAAATTGGTGCTTCAGGGAATCTTTTGTGTAAGTCGACCAATACTCCGGAGTGGTCTTTTTCCACGTGGTTTTGGATGATGTAGTCAACTTTTACATCTCTACCTTCTTGAGCGAAAGCATCGTCGATACGAGCCATCATTTCTTTGGTTTTTCCAGGGTAGGCATTGTCGATGATTGCCACTTCGTCTTCGCCAAATACAATGTATGCATTGTAGGTGGTACCGTCTAATGTGTAACCGTGGTAGGTTCTTAAGTCCCAATCGAGCACACCAATCCAGTATACTCCATCAGCTATTTTTTTAGCGTTTGCTTTCATGATATCACAACTTATTTTGTTATTTTCAATTCATAATTTGGTCTATGAATTTGATATTACTTTACGATTTTTGATATATATAATTTTGTTTTATACGAATTGTTCGTTATAAAAGTGGCTTTTTCAAGAAGGCATAGTTATTAAATTAAGTGGTTTTCATGCCACATTAACTTTCTATTTGGAAAAATTTAATTTTCAATTGGTGATGATATGCCAGTTATAAGTTTTGATATGGGAGAATTAACAAAATAGCAAAAGGAAATTTTAGCTAAAGAATTCAGGAATCTGCTTCAAGGGTCACAGGACTTCCAATAGAAATGATATACGTGTTTTTCAACGAAAGGAAATTTGACAATGTTGGAGTCGGTGGAGTTCTTCTAAGCAATCAGGAATAAGAATGGATTTTTAAAAAATCTATTCTTTTCATTTCAACTCCAGAATTTCCTTATACATTTCTTTCAATTCTTTTTTTTCATATTCCGAATAATGTTCGTTGTCAACATCTGTTTCAAGAGCAAACAGTAACAGTTCATAGAATACCTTATTCAGTGACCTTCCCTTTTGAGTTAGGAAATACTGGGTATTTTTTGGATCATTGCCTTCATTTGTCTTGTAAATAAGGCCATTATCCTGCATTGTCTTAAGGCATCTTGACAGTGCCTTGTTGTCCAGGGAGGGTCTGTTGACTTTAAATTCATTGAAATGACTTTTTCCTAAAAACAAGTCTCTTAAAACATGCAGTGTCCACTTATTGCTCATGAATTTGAGAGTGTCTTCTAGGGGGTTTCGTTCATATTTTTTTTCGTAATATGCAAGTTTTTTTGGGTTTAAAGTCATGTTTATTTTTATATGTGTTTTAATATTAAATTTTTTTAGATGTCATTGATGCCACTTTATCTTTAAATACCCTATTTTTTAAATATTTGATTAGAAAATTTTAATTGGTGCGATAATATGAATGATAATGAGATTGTTATGACTAAATTCTTGGCGATACTGTTTGCTGTATGTTCCGGTCTTGCAATAGGTAATCTGTACTGGGCGCAGCCGTTGCTTGTCCAGATAATGGATGGTTTTGGTCTTCCAGCAGCAAATGGCGGACTGCTGGTTACTGCAACCCAAATAGGCTATGCGATGGGTATTCTCTTTATTTTGCCTTTGGGAGATTTTGTTCGCAGAAAACGTATGATAGCCCTTGTAATGGTGCTGTCCGTATTGGCTTTGGTTTCCTGTGCCATATCACCTTCATTTATCATATTGTCACTGTCACTCTTCAGTATGGGGATTGTAACAATTTCCGGTCAAATCATATTGCCCCTTGCAGGGGATTTGAGCCGTGAAGATGAACGTGGCCACATCGTTGGAATTGTATCATCTGGAATAACAACAGGTATCCTTTTTTCAAGGTTTGCAAGCGGTATCATTGCAGGATTTTGGGGATGGAGATCTGTTTATGTTATCGCAGCCGCTTTGAATCTGGTCATGGTTTTGGTAATGATTTATGTATTGCCGGAAATTCCTGCAAAAAACAAGTTCAAATCATATGGGAAACTTTTGGCAAGTGTTTTCACCATCTTTAAAAATCATAGGGCATTGCCAAACATATTGCTGCACTCAGGGCTGATATTCGGTTTGGTCTTCAACATCTTCTGGACTTCATTAACATTTCTTTTGTCTGCAGAGCCATTTAATTATAACACATTTCAAATAGGGCTTGTAAGTCTGGCAGGTCTTGCAGCGGCAGCATTTGGTGTGGAAATTGGAAAATTTCAGGATAAAGGTTTGAGCATACCTGCACTTGGAGCATTCATTGTGGTTTGCCTTGTTAGTATGCTATGCGGATTTGCATTTAGAGATTCAATAGTTGCCATTGTGATTGTTGCAGCGATTCTTTCAGTTGCAGTTCAGGGAGTAAGTGTCTTGACCCAGACAAGATTGTTTAACTTATCTCAAGGTGAACGCAGCAGATTGAACACGGTTTTTGTTGTGAATAACTTTATATTTGGGGCTGTTGGAAGTGCCCTTGCATCTCTTTTATGGTCATTGGGAGGATGGTCATATGTAATGATTGCGGCAAGTGTGGTTTCTGTTGCGGCATTTATTGTCTGGTTGTTTTCAAGAAGTAAATTTAAATATGCTGATGAATCATTGGATAATTAGTTATTTTTACTGATATATTCAGTATATTTTTTTATCTTAAAAAATGCAAGAATACCCCAAATTATTAAAAGTTGGCGGAAGTTCAAATGTTTCTGTAAGGGTAAATTCCTTTCTCATTAAATTCTAGCTCTAACCATCTTTTTAGAATTGGCTCGGAAATTTCATATAATCCATTATTTAGTATTATTAGCCCTTGATTTTGGAGGTTATTTAAATAATTGCTTAATGATCCTGTTGATATTCCAAATTCATTTGCTATGTCTATTCTGCGCAGGGGCCTTTCAAGCAGGATAATGATTATTGTCTGCTCTCTAAATGATAATCTTGTCCATATATTTATTAAATGTGAACTTATGGCCTGAATTTTTTTATCAAATTGGATTTTTATGGCATAATCATCTAATTGTTGATTGATTGGCAATAGTGCTGCGAAGATATTAACGTATGAAGGGGTTCCTGATGTGCATTTGTAAAATCTGTCAAAACCGTCATCAGTAAATTTTATGTATGGGGCCTTTTCAGATAAATAATTCCTAACGGTTTCTTTTTCAAATGGATTTAAATGCATTGAAATCATTCTTCCACCAAATGCTCCATTTTGACTTGCAATTTCGGAGATTAATTTGTCCTGCATGCTCATTGATCCAGAAAATATGTATGCAACATTTCTTTGATTTTGAATATAACTTCTCAATTTCCATAAGAATGAATCTCTGTAGTCATTTAATTCTCTAATGAGTTGAAATTCATCGATGAAAATTAAGACGCCTTTGATTTTGTCTAGATTTTTTTCATATATTTTTTCGGGTAAATCCAGTACAAAATCCATAAGCTTTTCTTCGTTTGTCTCTTTTGAAAAAACCGGAACTGGTATTTTATCAATGTTCATAAATTCCTTAATTTTAAAGTCATTGGATTTAAAATATTTATCTATTTGTTTATCTAATGTGTTTAAACCTTTATTTTTTGCTTCTTTAATGAATTCTTTGAAAAAATGTTCCATTAAACCAATTATGCTCATTTGATTTTTTTGATAACATTTGGATTTTGAAAAATCAATGTAAACCACCAGATACTCTTCATCCATTTCTCTTTTTAATTTTTTGAGAAAAACTGTTTTGCCGACACCCCTTATTCCTGTCAATAATAAATCAGGAGCATGGCCTTGGCCTGTTGATTGTAGAAGGTTTTTGATATTAATTAATTCGCTTTTTCTGTTGTAAAACTCTTCGTCTGTTAAATTTTGATTAGTTCCCCACGGTAAATCAGTCATAATTTAATCTCCTGAAAAGTACTATAGATTATAGTATGTCTGTATTATAATATAAATATTAGTATGTATTATAAAATATAGTATATCTTGGGGGTAATATGAATTATAGCATATTTTTCATTCATAATACTTCTTTCATACTATAGTGGATATTCTTAAATTCGAAAGTAAATATAGTTATTGTTTGAAATAGAAGCAATTTTACGAAGTGGGAGCAATATTACAATATCAGACAATGATTTTATTGTTTCAACGGTTTCAAAAGATTTAATATAACTACAAAACAAATTTTGTATCAGAGTTTTAGTACTCAAAATCGATAAGTATCGGAACTTTTTTATAAGTTTTATACGAATTGTTCGTATTCTTTGAGGTTTCTTTATCATAATGCTGCAATGTTTTACTTCTCTTTTTTTGATATTTGCCTATTGGCTTCAATTTCTTTTTCAATGCTTTCATCTAAATTCCATATTTCACTCTCTTTTAATTGATTTAGCTAGTTCTACACCTTTCTAGAATGCTTCTCCTATTTTTCTTCACTATGTAAATGTCAAGTTGTTATCACAGGTTTCATTACCTAAAAACCTGGTGAAAGTTGAGAATATAAGAACGGTTGGCCTAACAATCAAGGGTCGAATAATATTACATATTTATACTAAAAAATATATTATAATAATATAGTTGAAATCCATTACATGGATCACTTTTTCAATATTTCTTTTAGACGTGTATCCGAGTGGTCAAAGGAGTAAGATTCAGGGTCTTATGCATCAGTTGCTTCGTGGGTTCGAGTCCCACCACGTCTATTTCTTGTTTTTTTAACTTTTTAAGAGTAAATAAGGTTTTAAATAGTTTATTTGAACATTTTTAAGGTCGTAAATTTGTTGTCCTATTTTAACTGATATAAAAAAATCCTCTATTTGATTCTAATTACAATATTGTTCAAACCCAATATTTGGGAATAATCAATTTTTT
>NZ_CAMVEE010000054.1 GCF_947166415.1 uncultured Methanobrevibacter sp.
ATTCATCATCATCGATTTCTGAGAAAGCGTTGTAGTGAGGATATGCTTCGATTTCACGGATTGGTACACCGTCGATAGTTAATACTAATGCATCAACAGGACATAATCCGCTGCACATACCACATAATACACATTTGTCTTCATCAATGCTGATTCTTTGAACATCAAAGTCATCCTTGAAGTTTTGAGCAATCTTTTCATGACCGCTGAAGTAGACGTCATTTGAAATTCTGTGACGAGCGTCTACAGCAATTGCATTCAATGTAATTGCTTCAACAGGACATGTAGATTCACAAATCCCACAACCTAAACAAACGTGGTCGTTGAAAGACAAGTTTCTGACTTCCACTGCTGACCTTGTAATGTCAAAGTTATTGTCTTTAACCTCTTTTAAATTTCTAATCATATTAAATCTCCAAAATTTTTATCGAATTAGTTGGGCATTCATCGCTACATAGCTGACAACCGCAACATTGTATGGAGTCTGCATGCGCGTGTAATGATTCTAACTTAATAGCCTTCATCATGCATACATTTACACATAATCCGCAACCAATACATGAATCTTCAATAATTGCTTCGTAATTTCTTACTCTGCAAATATTCACAATTTTTCTACTCTCTTCCGGTTCTTTGATAATGGCAAAAACCATGGTCAAGAAATCCCTAGGACTTAATTCAGTGATAGTCCTTGCAACTTCAATTGAGTTCCAAGATAAGTTGCTCCCATTTAAGTAATGAGAGATGGTTGACCTATCGACCGATAATTCGTTGGCAATCTCCTGATGGGTTTTCCCCACCTCTTTCAATTTGACCGCAGCCAAATATTTCAAACCAGAGGCAATATGCTTTGGCATAAAATCACCATGTGTAATGATATTATTTTTTTATATATATTAATAAATAGTTACCTACTAGAAACAAGACACAAGCTTTATATATTACTGTGTAGTTACTACACTATAAAAAATTGAAATAAGATAGAATAGAAAGCCATTTAAATAAATTACAATTTTACTTTAATATTAACTAAAAATACATGTCAATGATTAGCCATATTAAATTTAAAGAATAAAAACCGATATTATATTATCTTCATAACGTAAGAAAATGGAAAAAGCTTAATACTTTTCTATAAAAAAATATTAAAAAAATGAAAAAAATGACAAATTTTTAGGATATCGAAAAAAGTGTGTAGTTACTACACATTTTGGTCTGCAAAGCATGAAAACAAATGAAAATATTAAATAAAAAAAATGAAAATAAAGAGAAAAAACTCATTTATTTTCCAATTAAACCATTCAATATCTCATTCCATGATTCAGAATTGATATTTCCTAATTTCATGGAAGTTCTGGATACCACCCTAATGTTCTGTGGACATGCGGTTACACAGGCTCCGCATAGGTTACAGTATGTCAGATTAGTAACGGATTTTCCGTCCACAATTGTCACTGCATTACATGGACATACGTCTTGACATGCATGGCATGAATCGCCTTTACATACTTTTTCATCCTCTTCGACCAAGTCCAATGTACCTTCAAATGGTTTTGTAATTGTGATTGCATCTTCAGGACATGTTTCAGAACACCAGGAACAGCTTACACAGGATGTATCATCAATGAAGACTTCACCAGTGACTTCCGGAGTTTCTATTTCATCGGAATACATACAGGTTGCACAAACTTGTCTGATTGCATCTTCAGGACATACCCTCTTACAGACTCCACAGAAAATACATTTGTCAAGATCGACTTCAATTGAATTGCCTAATTTGTCAACAGATGATGCAGGATTGTTTTTGATAATGATTGCTCCGGCAGGACATAAGTCCGCACAGAATGAACAGTAAATACATTTTTCATCATCAATACTGATTTCCCCTCTAACTAAATCCGCAGGATTAGGCAAGTTTCTCTCGAAGATTATTGAATCTTGAGGGCATACTGTATAGCATCTGCCGCAGTATATGCAATCGTCATCGTTTACATCACATTCAGTATCCCAGACAGGATAGTTTTCCATTTCTTTTACGCTGACTCCGTCGATGGACAATGATAATGCATCAAATGGACAGGCCACTGAACATAATCCGCAAAATACGCAGGAATCTTCGTTGACTGAAATAGGATCCATTTCAATTAATCCACGTGCAATAGGTACAATAGGACCTAACCTCAAGGAAGATGTTGGACATACTTCAGCACATATTCCACAACTTACACAATTCTTATTGTTATAGGATAATTTACGACTTTCCTCACCCGCTCTTTCAATATTAAACATCGGATTACCTCCCTATGCTTTTGAAATAGCTTGGTTTGGACAATTTTGAATGCATAAATCACAATCATCACAATTTTCAGGAACAATTTTGACGTCCCCATCCTCTTCGATGATTGCACCTTGTTCACAAAGTTTTATGCATAACCCTTGTACAGGACAATTATCAATGTGTCCACATAAATTCTCATCAATTTTTACAGGCATATAACTCCTCCATATATTATAAAAATAAAAATTTTTATTTCTATAGGAAAGAGTTTATAGAACGGCACTTATAAAGATATTGGTTTTATTCTTGAATTATCGGAAAATAGAGAGATTAATGAATTTAGGAACACCTAATTCAATTTTTATATCATTTATATTAAAAATGAATAAATCTAAACTATTTAATTAAAAATTACCCTTAAAATTATCATCTAAAAGAAATGCAAGATATTGATTTTTAACATATAATGATATTACATTCGCAAAGCAGCATATTATTAGTTTCAAGACAATATTTTCAATAAATTAAGAAAACAAAAGACCAAATAGAAGATATTGTTGCAAAATAATGTGTAGTAATAGCACTTTTAGTAAAAAATTTATTGCAAAATCGGCCAAAATTATATAAATTTGCCATAGAAAATTGATTGTCAAACAGCCAATAATGTGTGGTTACTACACTATTTCGGGACATGATTTTTTCGAAACTCAAAGGTGAAAAAAAACACCAATATCTGAAAACAAAAACACAATTCCAAAACTATTAATTAATATAAAAAAGATAGATATAGACGGAGATTATAAAATGAAAATCGTTTCTATTGTTGGGAAGAAAAATACAGGTAAGACTTCACTGACCGTTAAAGTCATTGAAGAGCTTACAAAAAGAGGCTACAATGTTGCCTCCATAAAACATTCTCACCACTCCATCGAAATGGATAAGGAAAACACCGATACCTGGAAACATAAGCAGGCAGGTGCAAACCTGGTTGTGGGTGTCGGATCAACAACTTTCTTCAATGCGCGCATGGAAATGGATTTGAACAGAATACTATTTTTATTAAAACATATGGATGAATTTGATTTCGTTGTAATCGAAGGATACAAAAACTACAACTATCCGAAAATAATCACATCCCCCGACGTAAGAGACGAGTACACCATAAAAGAAGTCGATTCATTTACAATTGACAGCGAAGGAATAAGTGAACTGGCCGATTTGATTGAGGAAAGAGGCCATGATATCGTGGATACCCTTTTTGCAAACAACTGCGGATTCAACAACGGCGAAGCCATTGCAAAAGAAATTCGTGAAGGCAACCTGAAAGTGGAAGATTTGGATGATGTTCACAGCTACCTTTCAATTGACAATCATGTCGTCGGCCTGAACCGGTTCGTAAGCGACTATCTAAAGCAAAGCGTGATTGGCGTTGTCAACACATTAAATCTCAAGGACTACGATGTTGAAGGAATCGGCAAAATCGAATTGATAGTTCCCGACAAAGTAAAGGAGCAAACCCCTGTTGATGCGGAATGTGAAATCTTAATTAACGGCAAGCCACTTGAAATAAATGAATTCACTACCAACATCGTTTCAAGTTCAATCAAGGGAATGGTAAATTCCATCAAAACAGAAGACAATGTCAGAAGAATAGACATCGAAATCTCACAGATAGCTGAAGAGCTAGAAGATGCAGAAATTATACTTAAAACCAATGGCCATGACGTTGAAATTAACAAATTTGCAGCCGGCATCTTAAAAGAGACAATTTATGCAATCATCAATTCTCTTGAATTGGAGGATGATGAAATTAATAATATAAAAATCAAAGTGGAAGAATGATAAAATGTTGGAAAATGTAGTTAAGGACAAATATGAAAGGCCAATTCTTTCACTGAGAATCACAATCACAAACAGGTGCAATGAAAACTGTTTATACTGCCATCATGACGGTATGGTATCATCAAAAGATGAGATGACACCTGATGAACTGTATACAATATGCAAAATAGCCAAAAGAATAGGAGTCCGGAAAATAAGGCTTTCCGGTGGCGATCCATTAATCAGAAAGGACATTGTTGAAATCGTTGAAAAGATAGCAAGCCTTGATTTCAAGGACATTTCACTTACAACAAACGGCGTTCTTCTTGGAAAATATGCTGAAGATTTGAAAAATGCCGGTCTTGACAGGGTCAACGTGAGTCTGGACACATTGGACCGCGACACTTACAAGCACGTAACCAGCATGGACTACCTGAACGAAGCTAAAGAGGGTATACTGAAAGCCGTTGAAGTCGGACTGTATCCCGTCAAGATAAATATGGTGGTGATGAAGGATCTCAACACCAATGAAATAAAGGACATGTTCAACTTCTGCAAAGAGAACGGAATGATACTGCAGCTGATTGAACTGATTGAAAGTGAGAACTGTGATGATGACAAGTTCAGTGCAGATTACCATTACCCGTTAGACTCTATTGAAAATAAACTAGTTGATATAGCTGACGATGTTCGAGAACGTAAGTTTATGCAGGGTCGTAAAAAATATTACATAAACGATGGAGAAATCGAGATAGTCAGGCCTGTTGATAACTCTAGCTTTTG
>NZ_CAMVEE010000055.1 GCF_947166415.1 uncultured Methanobrevibacter sp.
ACGATTTTTGCATTTTCAGGTTTGGAGGATTCAACCAATCTTATTAATTTTTGAATTGAACTCTCTTGGCTGATTTTTGTCGTTTTCATTGTAAATGATCCATAAAGATTGATTGTCCCACTGTATACCTCATCATTTGCCAATTTATCAACGGGCAATGATTCTCCTGTAAGTGTTGATTGGTCAATAGAGGTTTTGCCGTTAACTATTACTCCATCTGTTGGTATCATTTCTCCCGGTAGAACTTTCAAGATATCTCCGACTTGTACATTTTTGACAGATACTTTTTCTTCAATTCCATTTTTTATTCTTGTTGCAACTTGAGGGGTCATTTTAAACAGTTCTTCGATTTGGCCTTGTGTTCTTGATACAGTATATTCTTCTAAAAATCCTCCAATGGCCATGATTGTTGCAATTTCACCTGCTGCAAATACTTCACCAATAATTATTGATGCGATGATAGCTATTGAAACAAGCAAATCTGCTTTTATGTCAAATTCACTCACTAATCCTTCTATGCACTCTTTAATTATAGGTATTCCGGATAATATAATTGCAATCCAAGCAATATAATTGAGAGATAGGATAAAACTACTGATTAAACTTATAATTGAGGTAACTATAAGTAGCATATCTATTTTTTGTTTGCTTGTAAAGTTCATATTAACATCCCCAATAGTATAGACATACCCCATAGGGTATAAAGTTATTTTAAAAAAAATTAAAGTCTGGAGTAATATTCCAATATTGATGAAATGTCACTTATTGCTTCATCAGCATCCTCGTTTTTAATAGCTTCTTTGACGCAATGTTCTAAGTGTCCTTCAACAATAATGTGTCCAACTTTATGTAATGCGGATTTTGAAGCATTTAATTGCATTAATATCTGTTCACACGGAATATCTTCATCAATCATACGGTCAATAGCGTTTACTTGTCCTATGATTTTTTTGAGTCTCCTGTGTAAATTGTCACTATCCATACATTCTTTCAAAATAACACATCCTATACATATAGGGGTATATGGTTCTTTTAGTATATAAACATTGTGGAAAATAATTTAAAAAAATAAAAAGAAGGAGGAAAATTCTAAATTTAATTTTGATTTTCCATTTCCTCAAATTTAGCTGGGAAATATGTATCTACAACATATTCGAGCCCATATTTTGAGAAAGATTGCTGTTCTGCTTTCTTACCTATTTTAAGCATCTTTTTAATTTCTGTTTGCCAGAAATCACCTTTATACCTTGGGTCTTTGGAAAGCTCTTTAAGTCTCATGACGTCGACATCTTTGAGTTTATCTGTTGGTAAGTCGTAGTTGATAATGTCTGATGCTGTTACTCCGATGAATTTTGCATCAGGAGTTGCCAAGTCATGATTAACGTGAGCTAATTTTGCACTTCCAGAAATAATTACCTGTGCAATGTGGAATCCCCAAGGGTCTCCGTCGTTACAGATATAAACAGGCAAATCAAGTTCTTCATTAACCCTTTTAATGAATCTTCTTGTAGCACGGGCAGCTTGCCCTTTAAGTCCAACAATCAAACAGTTGAATCTTTTGTGTGCATTTTCTTGCACTAATCTGTGGAACATTCCCATGGTTTCCACAGCTAGTACTTTATCAACATTGCAGTCGACGAAATCCACTTGGTCGATTGTTGGTGAAATTGTATAACCGGATTTTCCCATTTTGGATGCATTGATTTCTGTACCTTCATCTATTAATGTGAGGTCTCCGTAAACTGATGCACCGTCTTCTTCCGGCATTAAACCTAAGTCTTCACGGGTGGTACCGAGTGTTACTTCCAAGTCTTCCCCTACAATGTTTGATTCTTGTTGTGTTTTAAAGCTAATTCCCCAACCTTCGGAAACGTAATACATTTCCCTGATGGTAGCTGTTTTTTCACGGGCTACAAGGTCTTTACAGAAATTAGCTACATAAACCATTTGACCTAATTTTCTAATCTGTTTTACATTACCTAAAGATCTTCTTCCGTATCTGTCACCCAATACGTAGTATCTTTTCGCATCATCGTAAACAATGTTACCAGTACCTCTGGATGGAACTTTGATATTAGGAACTTTGTTTTTCTCGATTTCTTCAATGATTTCTTGACCTAAACCTTTTAATTTGTTGTAGGTGTATTCTTTTCTAAGTTCTTTATGGGTTTTTCCCTCTTGTTTCACTTTAGTCATATAATCACCTAGTCATCAAACCCATCGTCAACATCATCATCAATGAAGTTGTCTAATGTGGAATTTCCATTTTCAACGGTGTATCCTCGTTCGTCAACCTCTTCCATGATAATTGCGTCAAGTTCTTCTTCTTCCTCTTCTTCTTCCACTTTCTCACCAAGCAATTCGGCAAGAGCTCTTTTAGTTACTTTTGCCAGGACTTCTTGATATTCAGGAACACCTGTTTCACCAAGTTTTGCAGCTTCTTCGATAATTACTGGTACATATTCTTCAAATACTTTTGAACGTTTTTCTTTTTCTTTAGCTGCTCTTTTAGCCCTGATGTGCTTTTGCAATTTACGGGCCAATTTCATTGTTGCCTGTCTGATTTCGTGAACAATTTCAGGCTCTGGTGATACGCTTTGTTTTCCTGTTGAAAGGTAAGGTACCTGTGTTGAGATAATATTTACAAATAAAGTTAATGGGGTATTGTCCATATCTTTTAAGCCATAACGTTTCCAGTCAATGCTTTTAAGAGCTTCTGTAATAGCACAGCTTCCTGCATCGAAAGTTAATGGAACTCTGTTAGCAAATCTCATAATTTCAGATTTTCTTTGTTCGTTGACAACTCTACCTGCATTTCCACCGTAAGCAAGACCTGCTTCAATAATGAATGAAACACCTCCGCTGTAGGTAACAGGTTTTCTTGTAATTGTTGTTACAAATTCAGGTTTAAGAATTTGTTTCATACCCTTTTCAACTTGCTCTGATCCGATTGGTATGAGTCCATCGGTAGGCGGAGCCATGAATTTCATTTTCTTGAAGCAGTGAACAATGGCTTCAGCTTCTGCAAAGGTCATGGCTTTTGGACGTTTATTCATGTCAATTCCGGTAATTTCCGCAATTTCATCAACTCTTTTATTTGACATTCTTGAAAGTGATGAAGTCAGCATGCTTTTATATCTTCTGCTGTCGGTATTTTGTGCCATGGTCATTATGTCATCAGCACTCACACCTTTTGGGTGAGGTAATACTTCTTTTGGAAGAACTGGCACAATTTCTGCAGCTCTTTTGAAGATATACTTGTGTCCGGAAGGGTCTCTGAATGTGATTTTTGCATGAGGGTTTCCAATCATGGTTCTTCTGATATATTCAAAAGCACCTTGTTCTGCAAGGGAGTAGGAAACTTCCTTAAACTGTAGTTCGATACATACTCCAGTACTTTCAGCAGGGTAATCCTCACGTTCCATAAGGATACCTCTGTTATTTTTAACATCCATCTGGAACTTCATTTTCACTCCTTTAATTTCATCTCCGTCTTTGTAACATGAAATTACGCGAGCAGGTTTACCAGTAGTCATTTGTGATAAAAGCACACAACCACTACAACCTAAACCTTGTTGCCCTCTGGATTGGATGTTTCTGAATTTGGATCCTGCAAACATACTACAGTATACTCTCATAACATAATCTTCAGGAATACCTGGTCCATTATCTTTATGTCTAAGAATATAATGTTCCTTATCAACTCTTTTTAATTCGATGTCTATTTCTGGCAATATTCCTGCTTCTTCACATGCATCAAAACTGTTTGTAATCAGTTCGTGGAATACAATTGTCAAAGAACGGATTTTACCAGTAAATCCTAACATCTGTTTGTTTTTTCTAAAGAACTCTGATGGAGTCAAGTTCTTGAAATCATTCCTCCAATCGAGTCCAGGTTCTTGTTGTGACAAAATTTTCCTCCTTGAAATTTATATGATTTAACTTATTATAATGATTATATTTAAATCAAGTGAGAGAGCATTTTGAAAGTAATATTTTTTACCTACCCTAACTGACTTGAATAAAAATATGGTGATATAATAATTTTAAAACATAAAGAAAATATAGTATTTACACTACACTATCTATATATGTTTATTGAAGTATATAATAGTTTGCTATTATATGGTGAATTTTTATAGTAATCTTTTATTAAAATTAATGTACTTATGTAAAATTTATCTGATTGGAATAAGTTGTATGATGTGGTTGATTTGATTTATAAAAAATAGTGTTAGGAGTTTGAACTCCTAATAATCTTTTTCATCGAAGTCGATTCCATCTTTAAATTCGATTTTGTCATCTTCGATTCCGACAAGTTCCTTGAATTCTTTCATCTTCAAGTCTTCTTTTTTATGTTCCAGGAATCCATAGACGGATTTGTGTCTTGAACCGTTTATGATCATTTCAATGGCTTCCTTTGCAATCATAAT
>NZ_CAMVEE010000056.1 GCF_947166415.1 uncultured Methanobrevibacter sp.
TTTTAGCTAAATGTTTAGTAGCTGCAGTAATAATCAATCTAGATACTTTAATTCCGAAACCTTCAGCAAAGGTATCTTGTATTTTTACACCATTAATTTCCATATTTTCACCAAAATTTTTACAAAAAATTAATTTTTTGTGATAATAAGATTTATGATTATAAATTAAAATAAAGTTTTCTATTTAATCATTCAGCTCATCTTCAAGAGCTTCGCTGAGCTCGTCATTTGATGAACCAAATGAAATCTTGTCAAGAACTGAAGAACCATAATGGGGTAAAATGCACATACCCACTATTGTAGCCAACCAAAATGAGATTAGCCTTTCAATAACGGTTGCTGCAGCACTTATAGATGGGGTGATTCCAGCGGCTGAATAAAAAACAATCATAATACCGTCAACAGCACCCAAACCTCCAGGTAGAAGAGGAATCATTCCGACTAATGAAGCAATGATGAACACTTCACCTATGATGACAGGACTGATATCTGCTCCAAAAGCCAAAAATACAATGTAAACCCTTAATATTTCAGCTATCCAAATGACAAATGACAACGGCAAGGCATAATACATTACTTTTTTGTTATATATGACAAGTTTCATAGTATTTTGGAAATCGGCAATTATATTATGGATTTTTTCTTCCAATTGCTCTGAATTTTTCTTATAAAATCTCCTAACAAGACCGATAATCCACCCATCAACTCTTTTTCCGAAGTTAGGATTGATGGACATGTAAATAATTATTGCCAAAATAGCAATAATGGCAATGACTGCCAAAATCATTACAATTAGCAACCATAAGTCAAAACTGAAATAAAAAATCATTCCAATTATTGTAATGACAGCCAATACGACAAATGGAAATGTGTCCAAAGCACGATCAGCTACAACAGTTGCAAATGTCTCCTGCATAGGATAATTTTCTTCCTTTGCTAAAATGTAAGCTCTTACAGGTTCACCCCCACCACGACCTGATGGAGTGATGTTATTTATCGCAAGCCCAACCAAAACCATTGGAAGCAATTTCATTGTACTGCACTCAATGTCCACTAAATCATTGAGTAGTTTCCAACGGATAGTGTATAAAAAATAAGTACCTATCTGAAAAACGATAGCTAAAGCTATTAAATATGGATTAGCTAATTTAAGTGCGCCTACGACTTCATCTATTCCCACAAAATAAAGCATTATTACTAAAATAACAATACTTAACCCCATGAAAAACATTGATTTTTTATCCATCTGTATTATAGTTTAATTTTTAATTACTTATAAGTTTATATAGAATTTTATTCAAACAATTAGAATAATGAGGTATATAACAAAAACGGATTTGTTGATAGTTGCGAATAATTCGGGAGCAGTGATGATAGGAATAGGCCTTATGTGCTTAGTCCCATTAATTTTTGATTTGATTTATTTTGAATTTGATATAATCAGTTTTATAGTTCCTGCCGCAATTTCAATAGGTTTGGGTGTTATATTCATAAAATATTTCGAGAAATCTAGTTTCAAGAAAATGAGATTGAAACATGGTATGATCATTTCATCCTTCGCATGGCTTTGGGCAAGCATAATCGGAGGGCTTGTTATTTCACTTGCCACAAATCTGCCTATTCTAGATGCAGTATTTGAAAGCATGTCCGCATTAACCGGAACCGGAATCACCATGTTTAACGATGTAGAAATATTACCTCACAGCATACTATTTTTTAGGTCTTTCGAACAATGGATTGGTGGTTTAGGAGTTGTTGTCATGGTTATTGGAATATTGACAAGACCCGGAACTGTATCATCCAAATTATACCAATCAGAAGCTCGCGAAGAACGTATCAAGCCAAGTATTAAAACCACACTGGAAAAAACATTGGAAATATATGTAATTTATTCAATCATAGGCATTATATTATACTCACTTGCCGGAATGCCCCTTTTTGATTCTATCTGCAATACATTCCACATAATCTCCACTGGAGGAATGAGTATTAAAAATGCAAATATGGGCTATTACCACGACAACGTGATATACTTTATCTCAATTATCCTGATGATACTTGGTGCAACAAGCTTTTTAGTCCATTATAAGGTTATCAAAACAAGGGGAAAATCATTGATTGAGGACCTGCAGTTTAAAATTATAATCACAGTAATTGCAATTGTAACTCTCATGCTGTATTTCGTGTCCAATGTTTATCCTATGGACTTGCTGTTTACTGTAGTGTCTGCGATTTCAACAACCGGAGCAAGCGTTGCCCCACCACAAGTAATGGCTAACTGGCCACCATTTGTGATAATATGCTTAATGTGCCTGATGCTTACTGGAGGTTCAAACGGGTCAACAGTAGGTGCTATCAAGCTCGTTAGGATGATTACCTTTTTCAAAGGAATATACAGACACGTCAGAGAGATATTATCTCCTGAAGGAAGAGTCGTGCCTGTGAAATTGCAAGGGCGTAAAATACCTGAAAAAGCAATTGCCCAATCCGGAAATTTCATTACACTTTATATGATGTTCATAATGTTTACTTGGGCATTATTCTGCCTATATGGATATGATCCGTTCAGTAGTTTATTTACAGCAATGACCCTACAAGGAAACAATGGATTGGAACTTGGAATCATAAACGGTTCCTTGAATCCTGTGCTAAAAGTAGTGAGCATGTTCGACATGTGGACTGGAAGGCTGGAAATATACCCAGTACTGATTACCTTGAGAGCAGGATTTGAAATTTTCAAAAGATAAAATTTATATTATGAAAAAATAAATATTGATTATCAATTATTAGAGGGAATTTTATGTACGCAATAATTATGGGTGGAGGCCGTGTAGGACTTGCTCTTGCAAACTTATTGATTGATAGTGGATTTGACATCACATTAATTGAAAGTGACGAAAGTTTATGCAGCGAAGTGGCATCAGAGCTTGATGCTCTTGTTATACATGGAAACGGAACTAGCTCAAAATTACTAGAAGAAGCTAATATTGAAGATGCAGATTATTTCATAGCGACAACAGGTAATGATGAGGCGAACCTGCTTTCATGCATTTTAGTTAGAAAATACGATGTCGACACAATTATTGCACGTGTAAGTAACCCTGACCACGAAGAGGCATTTAAAGAAGTTGGAATTGACAGGGTAATAAGCCCTGAAATAAGTGCTGCCAGAGATTTGGCCCAATTTGTAACAAATCCTACTGTATCAAAATTGACCACAATAGGAGAAGGGGATGCTGAAATTATCGAAATGACCATTACAAACGACAAGGTTATTGGAAAACGTTTTAAAGACATATCCCCATCAAAAGATTATATTATCATTTCCACTTATCAAAATGGTAAACTGATTATTCCCCAACCTGATGACGTCGTTACTCGTGGGGCGAAAGTTTCAATTCTTGTTAAAAGAGGAACCTTGAAAAAGGTATCCAAAAAATTAGAAAATTAAATAAAGTTATAAAAAGGAATAAGACATTCTAATATGTTCTTTTCCATTTTTTTCAACTATTGGACCATGGCCTGGATAGATTCGAACAACATCCAAATTCATTAATTTTTCAACACTATTTTTCATGTCATTGTAATCTCCGCCAATGTCCATTCTGCCGACACCGCCGCCTGCAAAGATTGTATCACCAGATATTAGATTTTCACCATCCCACAAGCAGATTCCACCGCTGGTGTGTCCGGGAGTATGTATTACTTCAAAATCCCCAACCTTATCTCCTTCTTCAAGTTCAATATCAACTCTTGAATTGTCAATTCCATCAGAACCAAAAGCGGATAATGATGTCCCTAAAGTGTCCTCATTCCTCATTGAAACAGCATCCAATTTATGAACAGCTATTTTTGCATTTGGGAAAAAGTGATTACCACCGATATGGTCAAAATGACAATGAGTGTTTACAACCAATTCAATGTTTTCCGGATCTGCGCCGTTTTCACGAATCTTTGAAAATAAATAATCCTGATTTTTTCCGGCTCCAGTATCGACTAAAATATTATCATCAATCAAATAACAGTTAGAATCGTAATTAAATCCCATGATAAAAACAATGTTAGACATAAAAGATAATATTGTTACGAAAGTAATTAAAATTTTTGAAAAAAAGTTTGATATAAAGTGGGGTCACAGGGATTTGAACCCCGATCCTGGGATATCTCTTGCCTCAGTACTCCAATTGTTCATCACAACGGATACTGTTCAGTTACGCGTATATTTCTTCAAAGACAACTGGAGTCCC
>NZ_CAMVEE010000057.1 GCF_947166415.1 uncultured Methanobrevibacter sp.
ACACTTCCGATATCAGCTTTAATTACACTAACAGTAGTTTTCATTTTAATACCTCAATTAGTAAATTAATTATTTACTAGATATTTATTATTTATGATTTGATTAGTATTTAATTATTATGTATTAATGAAAATAAGTTTAGAACAATTTAAAGACTAAAAAAATAATTTTAAAAAAAAGTAAAGAAGAAAACTCAATCGAGTCTTCTGATATTTTCAAAAGCCCTTTGAACCTCAACATCCTGGTTCATGGCTTCACAAGCCTGTTTGACTCGTTCCAAATCCGCTCTTGTTTCGGGATATTTTGGAACTGCACTGCAGCCCCCATCATCTATTTTTGATATCTCAAAGGTTCCGATTTCCTTTGCAATTGCAGTAATCTCCTCTTTATCAAGACCAATCAATGGAGACAAAATAGGCATTTCCACACCATAACGAGTAGCCAGAATGTTTGACAATGTTTGGGAGGCAACCTGTCCAACACTGCTTCCGTCAACAATAGCGTCGGCACCCAATTTTTGAGCCAATTTTTCTGCTATGTGATACATCCCTGATTTGCATAAAACACAGGTCATTTTTTCAGGAGCATTGTCCTTAGCGGCCTGCAAATACTCCCCGTAATCGATTACACGTTTTTTAATTGGAACCCCTTTTGCATAAATATTCAGCTGATCAACCAATTGGTTGAAAAGTTCGGTGACTTTCGGACCTGAAAAAGGGTCATTATTGCAATGCAATGCTATGACTTCACATCCTCTTTTCATCATCAGATATGCTGCCACAGGAGAGTCTATGCCGCTTGATAAAAGCACAACGACTTTACCTTGTGTTCCTAAAGGCAATCCTCCCTGGCCTTTGATTTTTTCATGGTATATGTAAGCGTCATCATCCCTGATTTCAACAAAAATTGTCAAATCGGGATTTGTCAAGTCAACCGGAGCTAAAACAACATCCCTTACAACACCCCCACAATGGGCTGCCATTTCCTGTGATGTGAAATCATGGTTTCCTACACGACGACACTTTATGGCGAATTTTGTGTTTTCATCCAAAATGCCTTCAGCCATCAAATCTTTAGTGTATTGACTTAAAGTTTCGTCAATGTCTTCATAATTGGCATATGTTGAAGTGGCCGGCGAATAAGACACCACACCGAAAACCCTGTTCAGTTTTTCAATTCCTTCATCAAAATTCTTTGGGAAAATGTAAATTCTTCCCTGATTTCTGTCAACTTCACAATCAAAAGTAGCTTTGATATTTTTAACTAGCTTTCTTTCAAAACGTGACCTTATCTTAGGACTTTTAAGACCTATTTCACCATATCTTGCAATAATCAAATCATAATTCATTTAAACAACTCTTTTAATTAAGTACACGCTGAAAAAAATAGCAATCCCTTCAATACTAGTTTTTTAAAATATAACA
Source organism: uncultured Methanobrevibacter sp. (assembly GCF_947166415.1). Lineage (GTDB taxonomy): Archaea > Methanobacteriota > Methanobacteria > Methanobacteriales > Methanobacteriaceae > Methanocatella. The sequence continues at coordinate 1,425 of NZ_CAMVEE010000057.1, forward strand.
GCAAGTATAATTTTAAAACTCAATCTTTATAAAGATTATTGTAATAAAAATTTAAAATAAAAAAAAAGATTGTTTAAGGATAATTATTATCCTTAAATTAAATCGACTGCAGTCTGGATAGCTTCATCCATCTTATCTGCATTCTTACCTGCACCCTGCGCGAGAGTCAAGCGGCCTCCGCCGCCACCGCCCAATACGCCAGCTGCAGTTTTGATAATTTCATTAATTTTTACACCGTTATCGATTGCATTCTGGGAAGCCGCTCCGACGATTTTACCGTCGCCGTTTCCCATAATAACAACGTCTGCTTTACCGTTGTCTGTAAAGTCAGTGGCCATTTTCTGAAGCTCTTTAAAGTCCGCTTCAATTAGCTGATGAACAACTTTCAAGCCATTGATTTCATCGAATTCATCAGCTAAGGAATTCATTTTTAAGGATGCAATTTCTGATTTCAAACGGTCAATCTCGTTTTTCTGTGCTTTCCATTCGCTGAAGAACCTGTCACATGTTTTCGGCAATTGATCGTTTTCAACCTTAAATATTGATGAGCTTTCACGTAGGATTTCGCCGTCATGTTGCATTGAATCGATAGCTGCAAGTCCTGCTGAAAAGTCAATCCTTTCAACACCGTCCTGAACCCTTTCGGTTTTGTTGATTTTGATTGGTCCGACCACACCAGTTCTGAGGACATGTGTACCTGCACAAGCCTGAACGTCAACACCAGGGATTTTGACTACACGAATCATCTTACCTGGGACGATACCACCTTGGTAAAGCACGAATCCATATAATTCCTGCGCTTCATCCCTTGTGTGGAATTGGATATCCAAATCAATGTTTTCCATCACATATTCATTGGCCAACTTTTCAATTTCATTGAGTTCTTCCTGTGTGATACGTTTGTAGTGTGACAGGTCAATACGGGCTCTGCTAAGACCATTTTGGGATCCTGCTTGCCAGATGTGTTTGCCTAAAACCTTACGGGCTGCCGCAATGACCAAGTGAGTTCCTGTATGGTGGCGTGCAAGAGTGATTCTTCTTGTCCAATCAATAACACTCTTGACTTTTTTACCAACTACGTCTTCTGTGATGTCTGCATCTACATAATGCAATACCACATTATTGATTTTTTCAGCATGAGGTATTTTAATGACATTTCCATCAATGGAAACCTCACCCATGTCCGAAGGCTGACCCCCTCCTTCTGGATAAAATGTAGTTTTATCAAAGATTAAACATTTCTTGCCATCCTTTTCAATTAATCCTAAAACTTCTGCTTCAAACTCTTGTTGGTAGAAATCTTTGTAGAATAATAATTCAGTTTCAGGATAGTCAACTTTAAATGCGGATTTTTTGTTGGAAGTATCTTTTTCGTGTGCCCCCGCTACTTGTGTAAAGAAATTGTCCGGTACATTAACTGTAAAGTCATCTCCTGCCATTTCAACTACAGTTTCCGGAGGAATTCCATGAGCATCGTACAAATCTATTAACATTTCAAGAGGCATTTCATTTTTGCCCTCTTTTTTAAGCCTTTTAATAGACCTTTTAACAATGCTTCTTCCTTTTTTGACAGTATTGGCATACCTTTCTTCCTCTAAAGTAATGATATTCATGATATGTTCTTCTGAATCACGAATTTCAGGATAGAATTTTGATAAAAAGTCTAGTTGTATCGCCATTACATCAGCCAAGGATTCCTTCATGTTCAATTCCTTCATGAATCTTATGGTTCTTCTTAAAACCAATCTTGCCAGGTACCCCTCTTTTACATTTGACGGGATGATTCCGTCTGCAAGCATGAACGCTAAACAACGAGTGTGATCAGCAATAATGTAAATGGCTTCCATCGGTTCAGCCGCTCTTAAGTATTCTTCTAAAGATAAATTTAAACTTTCAGCCACTTGGGCCCTGAGCTCCTTCAAATCCCCAATATCTTCAATATCCATCATTCCTGCAATTTGAGCGTTTCTTCCCTGAATATCTTCATTGATTTCAACACCGGTTAACTCTTTTAACTTGTCTACAACAGGTGCGAAACATGCATCATAAGCTGTAGGAGTTCCCTGTGAAATCCATGCGATACGTTCGAGACCGTAACCGGTATCAACAACCTTGATTGGAATTTCCTTTTTGGAGCCGTCTTCCAGGGTTTCGTATTGAATGAACACCAATGTCGCGAGCTCAACTCCACGGCAGCATACCTCATAGCAAGGCCCTTCGTTACCACCGCCGGCCCACCAGGACTTGATGAATGTGATTTCTTCTGTGTTGATTCCGATGTGGGCAAAGAATTCGTGGCAAAGCCTGATGGTTTCATCTTCCCAATAGATGAATTCATCTTCCTTGTTGA
>NZ_CAMVEE010000058.1 GCF_947166415.1 uncultured Methanobrevibacter sp.
TAGGAGTTGCTTCTCCATCGTAATCAACATAAAATTTAATTTCTTTTCTGTTAAACACTTTGTTTTCTTTTTCTTCAATAAATTCGATTTCCATTATAAAACCTCATATTTATTCTTCAATAAATCCGTTAATAAGCTTTTGAGCTTTATTTTTCATGTCAGAAACTTTTAAAAGCACTAACCCTTCATTTGGCTGTCCGTACAAAATTGTAGCATCCTGACCCGCCATTAAGATGCAAGGAAGAACTGCAAGATCTTCTTCCCCAGCTACTTCAATTACATAACATTCGCCAGTGTTAGATAATTCAAGAGCTTGGCCTATGGTTTCCCATAGATCATCTGTAATAGTTCCAGCAGGATTATCCGCCTTTAAAATGTGGTCTGCACGTATAATATCATGAGTATGATCTTTTCTTTGAATTAAATTATCAATTATACCTATATTAGGGTACAATTCATATTTTGTAAGATTATCGAAAGTTGCATCACCGACAGAAATTAAAAACTTGGAAGATTTAATCTCTTCAATTGCATCTTCAAAGTCAGGATACAATTCGCCTAACGGTTTTTTAAGCTCGATGATTATATCCTCATTTAATTCCGCATCTAAACGTAACACTTTTAAAACCTTCTATCTTACTCTTAAACAATATTCACCAGGAATTTCAATATTCAATTCCTTTGCAATTTTTGATTCTTCCGGATCAGTTATGATTAAAAGACCGCTCCAATTGTCAGAAGTTGGACTTCCGCAGGATGGACAGTGGTCTTTACTTGAAATCATTTTACAAACTGTGCAAGCTTTCATTCTTAACCCTTCTTACTTTTTTCTTTAGCTTCTGCAATCCATTCGAATCTACCTAAGTTATTTTGTCTCATAGTAAGAGGAATCTTGGAATTCCTACTATTTTCAATGTTGTTAGTAGATTCGTCTTTAATTGAAACACTGACAGCCCTAGCTCTAACTAAGTCTCCCACATCCAAAGTCTTATTAGATTCTTTAGCAAGTAATGCTCCTCTTTTGGCATCATAATTAATATAATCATCAGTTACTTGAGAAACATGTATCAAACCGTCCATAGGTCCAATCCTTACAAAAGCTCCGTAATCAACAATATCGATTACCTCTCCATCGAAAATTTCATGTTGTTCCGGTTTGAAGAAAATTGCTTCAAAGATAACATTATGGTAAGCAGCACCGTCACCCATAATGAGTTTACCTTCACCAATTTCATCTATATCGTCAACACAGATAAGTAAACCGAGTTTTTTGTCTAAACGACCTTCGTAAGTTTCGTTTAAAGTTTGAATAGCAACTTCTTTGAGAGGATCTCCAAATCTGTAAGGTGGTATTCTTACAGTGTCCTCAATTTTTGTTTTATAATACAAAATAATCCCTCATTTAATTAATAAGTTTAATTAATATTATATTTTACCATCAACAGCAATATATCTTTTTTGTCTGAGATATGCTACTGTAATTCCTTTGTCTTTTGCACGATTTTTTAATTCAATGTCATTTGTAGCTAAAACTTCTGAAACTCTAAGTAACGCATCATCCACAGTTTCATTTTCTAATAATGAAATATCCTTTATTTCAATTTTTGAAGAATTAGCTAACTTTAAGGCCAAATTGGCATTTAGCCTTACTTTACCTTTGTTATTATTTTTCAAACCCTTCAATTCATTGATAACAAAGCTCGGAGTAGTTAATTTATAAGAAGGTAATTTGTTTTCAAGTTCAGTGATTATGTCTACATTGAACTGAAAAGGAACCATAAAAAAATTGGTATCAATTACAACTTCTTTAGAGTTCATGCTTGCCCTCTATTTTATAATACCGTATCCGATTAATCTCCAACGAGCACCGACTCTACGACTTAAAGCGACCCTATCGCCCGGACTAGCGCATACAGGCAATTTGAGAACTACATCAACATCATTCTTCTTGGTTGAAGTGACTACCCCAATTGTGGTTGTAGTACCACAGTTAATCATCAAAGCTTCCTTGATTTTGATTGGAGATACTTCACGTTCTTCCTTGGTACCTACTACGCGGTCAAGCAAATTGGCTTCCATTGTAAAGCCGTTCAATACATCAGGCAATGTACCTTCTTCACCAGCAACTGTACCGGATAATGAATCTGATTTAGTTAAAGATGGATCTAACTTAGTTGCAATACCTACAAGTCCTCCAGGACCTATTTCTTCAACCTGCTTACCGTTGGCTTCAAGACCGATAATCTCGGATGTAAGAGTGATTCTTTCACCGTTGTTGGAAGGTCCTGGTCTGATTTCAATAGTGTCTCCAAGTTTGAATTTACCTTGGACTAAAGTTCCACCAATGACTCCTCCTTTAATCTTATCAGCACCGGAACCAGGTTTGTTAATATCGAATGATCTTGCTACATGCATTAATGCAGAATCATCAACATTCCTTTCCGGAGGTTGAATTTGTTTAAGCATTGCTTCAATTAATATGTCTACGTTTGCACCTTGTTGAGCAGATACAGGTATTATTAAAGCATCTTCAGCACAAGTACCTTTAACAAATTCCTTAATTTCATTATAACTTTCAATAGCTCTTTCTTTTGAAACAATATCAATCTTGTTTTGAACTACGATAACATCCTTAACGCCGATTACATCAAGCGCCATGAGATGCTCTTTAGTTTGTGGTTGTGGACAAGACTCATTTGCAGCAATCACTAAAACTGCACCATCCATAATTGCAGCACCAGATAACATTGTTGCCATAAGGGTTTCGTGTCCTGGAGCGTCAACAAAGGATACTTTTCTGATTAATTCAGTTTCGCTGCCACAGATTTCACATTTTTCTGAAGTAGTGTAACATTCAGGCTCTCCGCAGTTAGGACATTTCCTAAATTCAATGTCTGCGTAACCTAAACGAATAGAAATACCTCTTTTTGTTTCCTCACTGTGTGTATCAGTCCAAATTCCAGATAACGCTTTAGTAAGAGTAGTCTTACCGTGGTCTACGTGACCAACTAAACCTATATTAACATCTGACTGTACGTTCACAGATAACCACCTTTTTTATAATTTTAATTCTACTTAATAAGTAAAATAAGAAAAATAGTAGAACTATTCTTCCTCTTCTTCACCAGCACCAATAATTTCAGCTATTGATTTGCTTCCAGCTTGACTAACTATTGTGTTGATTTGAACAATATCTTCAGCGATAGTGTTTCCTCTTACGGTTTTTCTTCTTTTAACACCATCTGCTTTAGGATGGTAACCAATACCACCAGTTAATAAACTTTTAATTCTTCTAGTGCCAGAAACATCTTTTTTCATAGCAAAACCGTTTTTGTCACTACCACCAGTAATTTTTAAAGTGTAACCATCTAATCCAACAAGTCCGCCGTCAAATTCATCACCGATGACTAAACCGTTGAAAGCTTTGGTTTCGTCCACTTCAAACTGATGACTTTCAGCACCTTGAGACACAACTACTTTGAATGCCATGGTATTTTCCTCCTTAATTTTTTATAAACCCAATTTATTATTATTCGAAAAGACCAAATTTACCCCAATCTGGATCTTGTTTACGTTTGATTTCTAAAAATTCATATAAAGT
>NZ_CAMVEE010000059.1 GCF_947166415.1 uncultured Methanobrevibacter sp.
GCTGAAAAATGTGACCTCTGTGCTGACAGAGAAGAAGGACCTGCATGTATTAAAGCATGTACAAAAAGAGCAATTACCGTTGCTGATCCTGAAAAAATCAGGGCCAAAAACCAAGAGAAATACTTGGCTAAAATGGCAGGATTATATGAACCGGACAGCAGTAAAGGTGGCTTTGTCCACGTCATAACAAGTCAAGCAAGAGCAAGACTTGTTCTAGACGAATAAAAGGATTATGTATAATATAGGAAATTGTACTGACTGTACAACCTGTGGAAGTTGTCAACAAACACCAAATGTTGACACTCCCAATTTATTTTGTATGAACTGCCAACCATCAGAAGCGCCATGCATAAAAATCTGTGAACATGATGCATTCAAAGTGCTTGGGGGAGCAATTACCCTTGATTATGACAAATGCACAAAATGCAGAGATTGTGTTGAAGTTTGCCCAATCGGAATAATCTCAATTCAATAACTATTTTTAAAAAAATTTATATTTTTTAAAATCAAAAATATGATTAATTAATTTTGAAAAGGTTTTATTTTGATTACTAAAGATACTATTAGGGATACTGTTTATGAGTTATACAAGCAAGCGGCCATTGTCTTAGGGGAAGATGTCAAAAAATCCCTTGAAGATGCCCTTGAAATTGAAGAAAATGAGCTTGCAATATTAAATATTAAAGCTATTTTAAAAAATATTGAACTTGCAAAGGAAAAAGGGATTCCAATGTGCCAAGATACTGGCCTTCCAGTAGTTTTTGTTAAGTTGGGTAATGTTGAAGTTGAAAATTTGCGCGAAGGCATTGAAGAAGGAATAAAAAAAGCTACAACAGACATTCCAATCAGACCAAACATTGTAGATCCGTTAACACGCGAAAACACCAACATCAACGTAGGGGATTACATTCCTCCAATAGACATTGAACTTGTTGATGAAGACTATCTGGAAATCACCATTCTACCGAAAGGATTCGGTTCTGAAAACAATAACGCTTTGAAAATGGCCCTTCCTGCCGAAGGAATTGAAGGCGTAAAGGAGTTTGTTGTGGAATCCGTCCTTAAAGCCAAAGGAAAACCATGCCCACCAACAGTGATTGGGGTTGGAATCGGCGGAACTTCCGACTTGTGCTTGAAACTGGGTAAAAAAGCATTGCTTGGAAAAATAGGTGAAAGAAATCCTGACCCTCAAATAGCTAAACTTGAAGAGGAAATACTGGAAGAAATAAACGCATCAGGAATAGGTCCTATGGGACTAGGTGGAAAGACAACAGCTTTAGACGTCAAAATACTAAAGGCACACACCCATACCGCAGGCCTTCCGGTAGGCGTATGCGTCCAATGTTGGGCTGACAGGCATGCCACAACAAGAATCTTCGATGACTGATTTCCTAGTGAAATTTAAAAAAAAATTAATATCTGAAAGTACGTGGAGTAGTTGATCTTGGAATGTTTTCATGGAATTCTATTGAAACATCCATAATTTCAACGGAAATGTCCCCCATCCTTTCAAACGCTTTGATTACCCTGAACAGGTAAATGAAATAATTAGACCTTTCTTTTTCATCAAATGAATTTTCAGCCATCTGTGTTGCAATCAGATTAATCGCTTTGGATTGCAGGATATGAATGGATTCTTCCAAATCCATCAAATCGCTTTTTAGTTCTGTTTTACCACTTATGAATGATTCCATTGACAAACGAATCATCTTCTGTGTGGTTTTATACATCTTTTTTAATTTTTTAAGGACATTCTCATCAATTTCATAGACATCATTGATTACAAATTTTGCAATATGACCGCAATAATCCCCTATACGCTCCAAATCATATGCAACTTCATTATAAAGAAAAGATTTTGAAAATTCGGAATGCTTATTTATGCTTACAACAGTTTCAACTGAAGTCCTAATCTTTTCAACCATGAGATTGGTTGCATAATCCATTTCCAAAGCATGCTTTGCTTTTTCCTCATCATATTCCAGAATAGCATTAAATGATTCCTCAAGCTGAGAATGTACATGGCTAGCCATATTTACCAGCATGTCATTAATTATGACGCTTCCGGAAGTTTGTTTGGGAGAAGAATAATCAGTCAAAGAACCGGTTATTCGTTCATAACCTTTTAAATCAATTGTGTATGCTCTTTTAACTGTCCCGTCCTTAACAAGAGGCTGCAATAATTGAGTGACATATCTGCGGCTAATGCCCAATTTTTCGGCAATTTCCTCTTGAGTGGATGGATTTTCATATAAGATAAAATCCAAAATTTCCTTTAGTGTCTTATCCTTTTTGCTCATATTATCTTCTCATTTTTTAAAGTCATCAAGCAAATCATTAGATTCAAATTTGATGTTTTGTGAAGACTTATTAATTTTTGATGATTGACTTGCGCCATCATTAAAATCCAAAGGCATATCATCTTTTTCCACAGGTTTGTTGACCTTTTTACGAATATTTCCAACTGCCTTTTTATTCCTATAACCAAAACCATCCTTTTTGTTAGAGTGATGAACTATATGGTCATTTTCGGAATATTCTATGACTTCAGGCTCATCAGATGAATTTCTTGCAGAAATCAATATTTTCAAGACAACATATACGAGCAATATAAAAGCCAAAATAGCTATCGGAAGGTCAAACATAATGAACACATCATCATAAATGTCAGTGAAGTGAGTATTGAGGTCCACGAATCCTCTAGCTAAAAATATTATACCGACAAAAGCAAGAATTCCACCATGTTCCTTTTTTACAAAATCCGGTTTTAATATTAATGGATATGCACTAATGATTAGCAAAGCAATACCTAAAAGCCTATACAAATTATTATTTGCAAAATTTTGGAGGGATAAATAAACATTTAGGAATGTATTTGGCAAGAATCCATTCTCTGATAACAATGCGAAAATCAACAACAGCTGAATCAACGCAATGACTACAATAGGAAATACATATGCAATATCCCATTCAAAAGAAGCGCTAATAGATCTTTTAGTAGGTTGATCGAATGCTTCAGTAAGCATATTATAAAGAACGGATGAAATGACTGAACCTATAATAGTACCTGCTACACCCATTACCGAAGTGAGTATCGCAACAAATGCAGAAATTATACCTACCAATATAAGCTTTTTATAATTCATTTTTCCACCTTCAAAAAAAATTTTTGAAATTACTATCTCTAATAATTTTATGTTTTTAACTATATAAACTTTAAAAGATATATGAAATAAAAAAAAATCAGAATAATAAAAAACAATAGAAAGCCTTAGGGGGGATTCGAACCCCCGACTTCCACCTTACCAAGGTGGCGCTCTACCGGCTGAGCCACTAAGGCATAATCAGGAATCAATAAAAGTCAAAAAGTATAAAATAGTGCAAGGGAAGGGATTCGAACCCTCGAAGGCCTATGCCAAAGGATCTTAAGTCCTTCCCCTTTGGCCGCTCGGGCACCCTTGCATACAATTATGATATTAATCAACATGATATATAAATGTTACTATCCTTTAAATAGTATCTTCAGAAAATATCAAAAAATATATTTTAATTTT
>NZ_CAMVEE010000060.1 GCF_947166415.1 uncultured Methanobrevibacter sp.
TTATTTAACATGCATTTACTTCATTACCTTTTTAAAATATTTTATTTTACTAATAACTGATTATAATTACTTTATTTTCTAAATAACAATGCAAGTGAGCACTTACATTCGAAAAACCTTAAATATGACTATTTTCATATAATAAATTAGACATTAGAGAGTTCGGTTCAAATTATTCTCTCACAGTCACAAATATGGGTGATAACATGGACGTAAAAAAAAATATTTTTCGCATTAATTGTTTCTGCACTTCTAATTGGTTGGGTTTGTGCAGCAAGTGTAAACGATTTTAAAGTAGATGACACCTATAAAAGTGTCTACAACGGCGAGTATTATTCTGTATATGCAAATAACAATCAAGACTCCGGAATATCAATTTACAAAAATGTAGATGATGATGTTTATGATAACATTGAAAACGATAATATTTTAGATAATGTAATTCATCACGACGGAAGAGAATATATTGTCCCTGACGATGATTTAAAACTTGATGTAGGATCAAACCACATTGCAAATTTCACTGACATGGAACATGCAACCCACGGTGTTTCAGAAGTTATCAGTGTTAACGGAGATCAATACATCGTAGCAGTTTGGGCAAAAGATTCAAGCAGCATGGACAATGCTAAATTACTTTCAACATTAAACGATTTCAACAAAAACAACAATGTTAAAGCAATAGCATTCTAAAATCAGAATTCTTTTTATTCATTTAAGGTGATGGGATTCATTTCTCATCACCATTTCTCCATTAATTTAAATTTCGGGATATTAACGCTCCCATATAATCTATTTTTTTTTAAAAATCATCTTTTATTAAGAGTTTTATTAAGGATTGTGCATATCCACAAATTCATTGTAAGTTATAAACCGATGACCTTCATTTTTCAGCATCTTAATCAGACGGTCCAATCGTCCAACCATCTCCTGGCCGCTGTGATTTCTGATGATGAAAGGCATTTTAAATTCAGGATGATTTTTAAGTTCGTAAAATTCCCATGGATGGAAATAAGTGACGAAGTAACTGTCGTGGTTAAGTACTCTGCGCACCATTCGATGGTATGACCATTCGGGCAGGTTATGTAATGACAGCCAGAATAGCGGAAAGCGTAGCCATGGTGTTACTGAAGCCGGAATTTGCATGACTCCGTCCTTCATAAACCATGTGCGTGGTGTTGTTGAGTTCATGTAACGGCCGGGAATAAATGCCGGATTGAGTGATGAGTTATAGCGATATCTTGCTTTTTTGATTTCGGATTCCACAACTGGAAACATGCGGGTTGACGGTAACCTGTTACAGTAACGCCTGTAACACGTTCTACAATCTCTTTTGAGCGGGTAAAGTCGGTATCTTTTGGCTGCCAGTGGTCTACACCATGACAGGCCACTTCATGGCCTTCTGTATAATGCGATGCATTACATTAGGAGCATTCTCAGCGAAATTGCCTGTACAGAAGAATGTGGCTTTGACATCATTTGCCTTTAACACATCTAAAATGTGGTTTGTTCCTTCAACTGAAACTTCAATGCCCTTTTCCAGAGAATAGTCGACTCCATGCTCTCGAGGACCATCAAATTCTTCAGTATCAAAACTCAACAGTATCATTGTTTCCCTTTTGAATAATTGATTGATAAAATTCAGTTCAGGTTATTAATAGTAATCGTCATCCTCTTCTTCAACAGTTCTGTCTATTTTCTTGATGGTTCCAATCAGTTTATTGATTTCGTCAACACCATCACCTTCAATAGCTGAAATGAAAATGGATCTGTCAATATCATCGATATAGTCGTTTAGATATTCTCTGTCTTCAACTAAATCCATCTTGTTGAACAGATAATAAACTGGGATTTCACCGAATATCTTTTCAATCTGCTTGAGCAGGTTATATTGATTGTCTAGGTGGAAACCGCAGGTTTCTGAAGCATCGAAAATAAACAATATTGCATCAGCCAAATGTTCTAGGGCTACAATAGCGTTCATTTCAATATCATTCATTTCCAAAACTGGTCTATCCAAAAGTCCTGGAGTGTCAATGATTTGTATGTTTCTCCAACGGATTTCAGTATGTCCTATTTGAATCCCTTTTGTTGTAAATGGATAATTTGCAACTTGAGGGTCTGCACTGCTCAATTGTGTTAAAAGAGTTGATTTTCCCACATTCGGAAAACCTGCAATCACAATTGTTGTTGCATCGAAATCAACAGTAGGCATATTTCTCAAATTCTGTTTTGCAAAATCCAAAAAGTCCAAATCCTTTTTGATTTTATTTACAACTGAAGATATTCTACCGTAAGCCTGTTTTTGGATTGCAGTTGCTTTTTCTGAAGGATTTTTCCTGATTTTTGCTTCGTATTCCTTTTCAAGTTGTGTAATGATTCCATAAGCCCAGTTAAGTGCACCAAGGGACTGTTTCATGTCATCTACGCCTACAGTGATGTCAATATAATCCTGATAGAATGGTGGTAACTCTTCGATTTCCGGAACTGCATCTATAATTGATTTCAATTTATCTTTAATCACTTGGCAAGAGGTAACTACACGTCTTTCTTCGATTCTTTTACCTTTCAAGTGTTTAGGTATCTTTTGACTTCTAAGCAGGTCTGCTTGTTTTTTACCTCTGCTGAACCCCTTGTCCAATAATTCTTCTGGGGTAGGTATTGTTGGTATCATCATT
>NZ_CAMVEE010000061.1 GCF_947166415.1 uncultured Methanobrevibacter sp.
ATTAAATATTTCCATATTATCACGCTAATCCTAAAGCAAAATCTAGTAAGGTGCTACCAAGCGCTTCTCGATAATCTCCACCATTACTATATGCATTTAAACCAACTGAAACAATTAAACAAGCTGCAATACAAAGCACGACACCTAAGGCTGGCGAACCACCTAATTCTATTGCATAAGGTAATGATTTTAGAAGTACTGCTGCCATTCCTGCAGTAAGTGATGCTCCACCATAAGCCAGAGCTTTTAATATTTCTGGGGGAGCTGTATTTGAATTGTTTATATAGCTTTGTTTTGGTAGATCGTAATGTACTTGTACTGTTAGTTCTCCCACTATTTGTGTTAGGAAGTCGTTTGGGCAGCAGTATTCGCTGTTTTGGCTTGTTGCTCCTTTGTATGTGAAGTTGTTGTTTATGAATAGGCTGTATACTGTTGCGTTTTCCAAGTCCAGTAACCACAATGTTGTATTGTCGTCTGTTAGTTTTATTGTTAATGTATTGTTGGTTATGTTTATTGTGTAGTTTTGTCCATTTATAATTTCTGTAAATAGATGATCTGTTGATGATATGCTGTCTATGCCGGATAATTCTAGCATTTGTGATTCTATTTCTGATAGTAATAGTGAGGTGAATGCTTTGCATAGTTTGATGTTTGTGCTGTTTTCACCGGTTATGTTTATTCCCATTAGTGGGTCTGGTGCGTGGACGTAACTTTTTCCTCCGAATTCGACTCCTGCCATACATAATGCTGTGTTTTCACGGTTAAATGTGAGATTTAACAGATCAGTTAATCCCAGTGTGAAGTTGTCGTATTTCCATATGGTTGATAATCCTATTAGGAAGTTGGAGTATAATGAGTTTATCGAAGGGTTGAAATAGTATATGCTGTTCGGATTTAAGTAGTAATCCAGTATGCTGTCGGTTACGATTACATCGCTTAGAGTATAGGATTGCACGACTTCTATTCCGGCAAATGTATTAAGGAGATTGCCGAAACTCACAAATTCATTTTTGTCAATTGAAATATCGTTATATCTGAAATTGGTGGTTATTTTTTCATAAAAGGGATTATTTTCAATATTCAACAAATCTTCAGAATAAATGACTGTTTCATATGAATTCTAAATATTTTGTTATAAAGTGGGGTTATTAATCAAAACCAATCAAATTAACTTTTTGAAAGAGCCAATTTAGGCAAACATTATATACTAAAATTAATAAAATTTAATTATAAAAATTTTAATTAAAAATTTGATGGTATTATGAGGAAATCAAGACTAAGCTTATTTAAATCAACCTCTATGTTAATTTCTGTTGTTGGAATTATCATGATTGTATCTACAATCATCGTTGTGGCATATGTAGGATACAGTATGGTTTCAGAGGGCATCACCGATGAAATATCTTCCGGCACACAATATGATGAGCTTGCCGAACTCAAATCATCCTATTCTGATTTGGCGGTTAAGTTTGATAGCGTTAAGGCAACATATTATGCTGGCAGCAATGATGATATTCAGACTTACAATGATGCAAGGATAGAATTGACAAGAGCGGATTCAGCTATTGAAAATGTTCAAAGTGCATTGGATGCAGGAAAGCCATCCAATGAAGTGGATAGCAGAATCGATTTTGCAAAACAAAAACTCAATGATGCTAACGAAGCATACAACAATCTCTAATTTCCTTTTTTTCTATTTTTTTTAGGCATATATTCCAGCCCAACAACATACATTTCAGAGCTTTTTTTACGTGATGATGCGGGTTTTGTTGTTTTCACCTGTCTGAATTTTCCTTTAAGAGAATCCAGCATGGCTTTATATTCAGGGCCCTGAAATACCTTCATGACCAGATTTCCCTTCTCTTCAAGGATATTGTCAGCGATTTCTATAACCACATTCACCAAATCAATTGATCTTAATTGGTCAATGTTTTTGATTCCGCAAAGTGATGGTGAGGCATCGGACATTACGACTTTTGCTTTGCCTCCAATGATTTTCATAATCTTTTCCTGGACTTCTGGTGTTGTAAAGTCTCCTCTTATTCCGTAGTAGTTCTCTTCATGGAACTTTTTGAACCTGTTGAGGTCAACTCCAACAACGATTCCCTCTTCGCCGACCTTTTCAAGTGCGACCTGTGACCATCCTCCCGGAGCCGCACCCAGGTCAACAACAGTATTTCCCTCTTTTATGATTTTGAATTTCTTATCAAGTTGTTTGAGTTTATATGATGCTCGTGAACGGTATTCCTCTTTTTTAGCTTTTTTATAGTATGGGTCATTATGTTTTTCTACTTGCCATCTGCTCCCCATTTCAATCCCTCTTGTATTTTTCAAAGTCAAGTGCACTGCAGACAGGTGCTCCGATTTTTACAATTTCAACGTTTACTTCTTTGTTTTCTATTTCCAGTATCATAACGGTTCTGTCTGCCAGTCTTGGAACAATCGGACTTCCAGGATTTATCAGCAACACTCCGTCGGTCTGCTCTATTTTCGGTTGATGTGAATGCCCTGAAATTAAAATGTTTACATCCAATTCCTTTGCAATGTAGACTAATTGCTGTGTGTCCGCTCTCGGATAAACTTCTCCATGGACAACTCCGATTC
>NZ_CAMVEE010000062.1 GCF_947166415.1 uncultured Methanobrevibacter sp.
TTCCAGCAAGTTTAAGTGTCGGCAAGCAAGAGATAAAATCCTTAATCAGAAACTATGATTTAAAGGAGTTTAAGGGATTCGGCTGTCCGCTATTATATGAAGTTCATAAAAAATTCCCTTACATGAAGAAATTTTCAATACAAAGAATACTCAGGGAAACCCGATCAAGCGCACTTGAACCCGGTGAGGCTCTTGACCTGATTTGGAGTTTCTACAATACAAAATAGATTACAGGAAAATAGAATATGATGCATAAAATTTGTCCGAGATGCGGATCCAAAAATGTGAAATGGATTATTCCCCAAAACTGGTCCAGATGGGTATGCTATGACTGTGACTATACAGGACCCATCATTGAAGGCAACCAGGAACTGGCCGATGAAATCCGTGAAAATTATTTGAATTCTCTAAAAGAAGGAGATAATGATTAAAAGTAATAAATAACATATTGGAAGCTGAGCGTTACTTATTGAATTTATTTGGGATATTAAATAAGTATTCCATTACGTTAATTATTACAGATAACCATCGCCAACATAATCAAGATTATATTGACAATTGTATATTGCATTTAAAAGTATATAAAGTTTAGGTATACCTAAAAATTTTCTATGTTTTAAAAAAAGTATGGGAAATGGAAAATTAAATTCCCAATCTTTCAAATTCTTCGTTCAAAAATTCCTTGATGTTATCGCGAGCAATTTCAACCATTTCAGGAGCAGGTCCTCCCGGAACAGCTCTGATTCTAACATTTTCAGCAGGATTTAAAGCTCTTTGAATCAAATCGTCTTCCAAGTTCAATTCATCAAAGCCCAATTCAACTGCAATGTCATCAATGAATTTGGATGTGATGTCCTCTTCAGCCATGTTGTTTGCTGTAGCTTCATTCACTATTCTTCCAACAATTTTATGAGCAGTCCTGAATGGAATCCTTTTTTCACGAACCATGATGTCTGCAAGGTCAGTTGCAGTTGCAAAGTTTTTGCCTGCAAGTTCAGCACATCTATCTACCTTAAATTCAACAGACAGCATCATTTTTGTAACGATGGACAATGTCTCTTCAGTTACTTTAACCGCATTCCATAAATGAGGAGTGATTTCCTGCAAATCCCTGTTGTAAGTATATGGAATAGCCTTTAAAATAGTTAAAATTGTGATTAATTCACCGGTAGCTATGCTGGTTTTTCCTCTTGCAAGTTCCGCCACGTCAGGGTTTTTCTTTTGAGGCATGATAGAAGAAGTTGATGAGTACTCATCAGCCATTTCAATGACACCGAATTCGTAAGTGCTCCATAACACGAGTTCCTCACAAATTTTTGCAAGTGTTGATGACAATGCGACCAAATCAAAGACAGTTTCCCCAATGAAATCACGTGCTGAAACCCCGTCCATTGAATTTTCCAGGTATGCATCAAAGCCAAGCAAATCGGTAGTCAGCTGCCTATTGATTGGAAAACTTGTAGTTGCCATAGCTGCTGAACCTAATGGGTTTAAGTTGACACGTTTATAAGTATCCCCTAAACGCTCGTAATCCCTTTTGAGAGCCTGAACATGAGCCATCAAGTGGTGAGCGATTGTAATCGGCTGAGCATGCTGCAAGTGAGTGAAACCTATGAAGATGTCTTCAAGGTGTTCACCGGCCATTTCAACAAGGCCTTCCATGAACTCCAGAATGCCGACTTGAATATTTTCAATCATCTCCCTTAAAACCAATCTGACATCACATGCAACTTGATCGTTACGTGATTTCGCGGTATGCATATAACCCGCTTCCGGACCGATTTTGGAAGTTACATAATTTTCAATAGCCATGTGCACATCTTCAACAGAGGCATCGAATACCAAAGCGTCGAATCCTTCCTCCTTAAGATTATCCAAAGCGCATAAGATATTATCAGCTATCCTTTCATCGATAATGCCTTCGTGCTTCAACATGGAAGTGTGTGCAAAATTAGTCTTGATATCCGCTTCAAAAAGAACTTTATCCGCATCATATGATGAAGTGTATTCAGCTGCTTCATCAGTCATTCCAGTCTTAAAACGACCATTTCTAATATTATCCAAAGAAATCCCTTCTAAAAAGTGAATTAAAAATAAAAATAAATAAAAAAAAGAAATAAAGATTTAAAAAATCTTATTTTTTCATTTCAGTGTATCCGCATTTACCACAAGCGAATCTGTCACCATGGTCTGCCATGAATACACCTTCACCGCAACGAGGACAAATTGGGTTTTTCCTTTCAATTTTGTCTCCATCTACTTTGTAAAGATCAGATTTTCTTACCATTCAAATCACCTATTCTTCTGCTTCTGCTTCTTCTTCAGCAGGTTCTTCTTCAGGTTCTTCATTTTTAGCAATAACATGCTGTGCTTCAATGTATTCTAAGTCTTCAACAGTACCGTAAACTTTAGCATATCCTAAAGCTTTAGGTTCACCGTAGTGAGGTTGTACATTGTCAACAACAAGTAAATCTTTTTTAGTGTTTAATAAAGCAACTAATTTTGATTTGATGTCTAATAATTTAGGAGTTGCTTCTCCATCGTAATCAACATAAAATTTAATTTCTTTTCTGTTAAA